>JAQCGQ010000065.1 GCA_027730465.1 Actinomycetota bacterium
TACTCGTAAGGAAGAAATTCTGATGGGAACTGAAGAATTAAGTATTGTTTGGCGCCTTCGCCGTGTTCTACACGCACTTGAGCCACAACAAGCTCTTGAACTATTACTTGAGAAGATGAAGGGGACTAAATCAAATGTTGAGTTCCTATTACAAATTCAAAAGACCACAACTGGTGGCGATAGCCCAACAGCAAGTAGCTCTAGCAATAGAGAGAATGCCGACGCATAAATAGGCGCAAATTTTGCCCACCTGTAGATAAGAGTTATTCTTACGCCCTCTAGTACTTCGCTAGTCCTACTGGTTCACAAGTTTTAACCAAAACTTGATCCAGTAATAATCAAGGAGAAATATGAAGGAAGAAATTCATCCACAGTACGGTGAAACCAAAATAACTTGTGGTTGCGGTGAAGTTTTCACTACCCGCAGTACCAAAGAAAATGGTTCAATCTATGTTGAAGTTTGTTCAGCATGTCACCCTTTCTATACCGGCAAGCAGAGAATTCTTGATACCGGTGGCCGTGTAGCTAAGTTCCAAGAGCGATTTGGAAAGGCTGACAAGAGCGGCACTAAGTAGATTTCTTAAGGAGAGCGCACCTAAGCATCGAAAGATGTGGTGCGCTCTCTTTTTTAATTTCCAATAAATAATTACCAGCGAAAGGAGGATCAGATGGAACGCTTTGCAAAGGTTAATGAATTATTAGCTGAGTATGAATCACTTGAAGCAGCGATGGCTGATCCATCTATTCACTCCGATCAAAACAAAGCACGAGCACTCGGTAAAAGATATGCCCAACTTGGCCCGGTTATTGCAGGCTATCGTGCCTATAAATTAGCCGAAGAAGATTTTAATGCTGGCAAGGAGCTTGCTGAAGTAGATCCAGCATTTGCATCCGAATTAGCAGCATTAGAAATTACAAAAGATGCAGCAGCTGCAACTTTAGAAGAATTATTACTACCTCGAGATCCAAATGATGATCGTGATGTGATTATGGAAATTAAAGCAGGAGCCGGTGGTGATGAATCAGCAATATTTGCCGGTGACTTATTTCGAATGTACTCACGTTTTGCGGAAAAACAAGGTTGGAAAGTTGAAGTAATTGATACTACCCCAAGTGATATGGGTGGCTATAAAGATATGTCTATTGGTATTAAGTCCAAAGGCACACCAAAACCTGGACAAACTCCATATGCAAAACTTAAGTTTGAAGGTGGCGTGCACCGCGTGCAAAGAGTTCCAGAGACTGAATCACAAGGAAGAATTCACACATCAGCAGCTGGTGTTTTAATTTTGCCAGAGGCTGAGGAGATTGATGTAGACATAAACATGAATGATTTACGCATCGATGTCTATCGCTCATCAGGTCCTGGTGGGCAAAGTGTTAACACAACAGACTCAGCAGTACGAATTACTCATGTTCCAACTGGAATTGTGGTTTCATGCCAAAACGAAAAAAGTCAGCTGCAGAATAAAGAATCAGCCCTGCGTATTTTGCGCGCTCGCATGCTAGCGGCTGCTCAAGAAGAGGCAGATCGTATTGCATCAGTTGAGCGAAAGAGTCAGGTAAGAACTGTGGATCGAAGTGAGCGAATTAGAACTTATAATTTTCCAGAAAATCGACTAAGTGATCACCGAGTTAATTACAAAGCAAATAACTTAGATTCAGTAATGAATGGTGATCTAGAAGCGGTGATTCAATCATTAATTGAGGCAGATCGAACCGCAAAGTTGGCTGCAGGTAACTCTTGAAAGCACTGCTAAGAGCAGCGATCTCACAATTTGAAAAAAATCAAATTCCAGCAGTTGATGCTGAATTATTATTTGCTCACTTACTTGGAATATCAAGAAAACAGGTACATGCTCAAGCTCTAGAATTAGCAGATAAGGATAAAGAAAAAATAGCATCTGAATACGCTGATCTAATTAATCAGCGATTACTAGGTCGTCCTGTCCAATATATAACCGGAAGTGCGCCATTTAGGTATTTAGATTTAGAAGTTGGTGAGGGAGTATTAATTCCTCGCCCTGAGAGTGAATTAATTGTTGATCGTGTGATTGGTCATTTAAATTCAGCAACTGATAGAGATTTAGCAAAAAGTGTGATCGATCTAGGTGCTGGTAGTGGGGCATTAAGCATTGCCATTTCAACTGAGGCAGCACTAAAAGGTTTGAAATTGAGTGTGGTAGCGGTTGAGAAATCTGCAGAAGCAGCTGTCTGGCTTATTAAAAATATTACTAAATATGATCTACCAATAAGAGTTGTAATTGAAGACGTTGCAACTGCGCTACCAGATGTTAAGGCAGACATTGTTGTTGCAAATCCACCATATATTCCCAATGATGAAAAATTATCAATTGAAGTTGACAAATACGAACCAGAAATTGCCTTACGTGGTGGCCCATTAGATGGAATGCGGATCCCACAACAATTCATTGAAGCAGCAGAGCGATTATTAAAGCCCGGTGGCTTCTTTATTACCGAGCACCACGAACGACAAGGCGAGCTGATGAGAAAAGTTTTAGCTAAAAATTTCTTACCTGCTCAAACCCACGCTGACCTTACTGGGCGTGATCGGTTTACTAGTGCGATAAGGCGGTAGGAATAAAATGGCTGAGCGGTTTAATTTAAATAATCCAAGTGATACCGAGTTCAATGAAGCAGTTGAGGCTGCACTTAGATACATAAGAGCCGGTGAAGTAATAGTTGCAGCGGCTGAGCATGGTTATGCATATCTTGCAAATGCATTTGATAAAGAAGCAGTAAATACAATTCATATTTTGCGAGGTAATCCAATTGGTGTGGCCTTGCAGGTTTTTATTGCTGAGCAAAAAGTTGCTTTAGGAATTACTCCTACATTAACTATTCAACAGCAGGAGGTATTAAATAGATTTTGGCCTGGTTTGCTTTCTGTCACAGTTAAATCACAACCAGGTCTCACTTGGAATCTTGGTGATGAAAGAAGATTAGGAAAAGTAAATATTCGAGTACCAAATAGAAAATTTATAAGCGCAATTTTGCAACAATCAGGTCCACTTGTAGCATCATCAGCAGCACTAGTTGGCTCTAAAATTATTTTAGATTTAGCTAATCTTTCAGTATATGAAAGTGATATTGGTGCAGTATTTAGTGAGGGCACGCTAACTAAAGGTGAGCCATCGACATGGTTAGAGTTTTCTGAGAAAGAGATCACACTTCAACGAGTAGGTGCGATAAGTATTGAGCAATTATTGCCACTGATTCCAACAATTTCTACCCCAAACCTTTAGGCTTAGCGCATGTCTCAGTTTGAAAAATACTACGGTCCAGATTTTAATTTACTGGAAGAACAAGACCCAGAAATTGCCTCTGTTTTAATCTCTGAGCTAGGACGACAACGCAATGATTTGCAATTAATTGCAAGTGAAAACTTCACATCACCAGCAGTTCTTGCCGCTATGGGTTCAACTCTTTCAAATAAATATGCTGAAGGTTATCCAGGCAAGCGGTATTACGGAGGCTGTGAAGAGGTAGACAAGGTTGAAATAATTGGGATTGCTCGAGCCAAAGAATTATTTAGCGCAGAGCATGCAAATTTACAGCCACACTCAGGAGCTAGTGCAAATATTGCTGTCTACCAAGCTTTTACAAAACCAGGGGACACTGTGCTGGCAATGTCATTACCCCATGGCGGACACCTAACTCATGGTTCAAAAGTAAATTTTTCTGGTAAATGGTTTAACGTAGTTTCATACGGGGTTCGTCAAGATAACGAATTAATTGATTACGACCAATTACGGGATCTAGCAATTGAACATAAGCCCAAGATGATTTGTTCAGGTGCAACGGCTTATCCCAGCTTGGTTGATTTTGAAAAGGTCCGCCAAATATGTGATGAAGTTGGTGCAATTATGTGGGTCGATGCTGCCCACTTCATTGGCTTAGTAGCCGGTAAGGCAATTCCATCACCTGTGCCATACGCAGATGTTGTCTCATTTACCACTCACAAAGCATTACGTGGACCAAGAGGTGGCATGATTTTATGTAAAGAAAAACATGCTGCAGCAATTGATAAAGCGATATTTCCTGGCATGCAAGGTGGGCCGATAATGAGTGCGGTAGCTGGTAAAGCAGTTGCCTTAAAAGAGTGTGCAACAGTTGAGTATCAAAACTATGCCAAGAAAGTAATTGAAAACTGCAAAGCACTAGCAAAAGATTTAGAAGCAGAGGGAATGCGAGCTGTTTCAGGTGGTACACAAACTCATCTAGCTTTAATTGATGTTCGCTCAACTGGTGTTAGCGGTAAAGTTGCCGATGAAAGATGCGGCTTATCTGGCCTATCGTTAAATAAAAACTCAATTCCATATGACCCAGAAACACCAGCTGTTACAAGTGGTATTCGAGTTGGTACACCTTCAACTACTACTCAGGGAATGGGTATACCTGAGATGAAACAAATTGCTGGATTTATTGCTCGCGCTATTAAAGATGGGGCAGATGAAAACAAAGCAAAAGTAATTAGATCACAAGTACATGAATTAACTAAAAAGTTTCCAGTTTATCCAGAGCCAAAAAATTAAAAAGTAATGCGCGAGTACTTAGTAACAGTTTTACTTGCCGCAATAATCACCTATTTAATTACCCCATTAGTTCGAGATTTAGCAATTAAATTTGGAGCTGTCACAGCAATTCGTGCAAGAGATGTTCATATAGCGCCAACACCAAGATGGGGTGGCCTTGCTATGTGGATAGCTATGGCTCTCACCCTAGTAATTGCTAATTATTTACCACTTGTACATAAATCATTTGGGCAAGATGCAACTGGAATCTTTTTAAGTGGTAGTTTTATTTTGTTTATAGGACTTCTTGACGATCGCTTTGATTTAGATCCAATTACAAAATTTGCTGGTCAAGCACTAGCAGCTGGCATATTACTTATATACGGTGTGCAGATTCTTTGGCTTCCTATAAATGGTATTACTACTTTACCAACTAATATCGGTCAGTTAATAACTGTTCTCTTTGTAATGGTAGTAATTAATGCGATCAACTTTATAGATGGTTTAGATGGTTTAGCTACTGGAATT
>JAQCGQ010000066.1 GCA_027730465.1 Actinomycetota bacterium
TTTGTCTATTGCAATTTCACATAGGTGGCACCCAATACGTGATATAACTGTTACCTTCCTCATTTAACTCCCAGAATAACCCTAATCACACCACAGATACTTAAAAGTGGCACTAATGAACCTGCTCAGAATGTTAGCCTAGCGCAGTGCGTATAAAGCGATTTTTGTTATCAATTGGATTATTGATAGCTGTTATAGCTATACCAATTCCAAGTGCGAATGCTTTAGCAGTAAAAGTTGCCCCTGCTGGGTGGACATATCTATATGCCAGTGATGCACCTGCTAAAAGTCCCACAATCCCAAGAGTATTTTCAGCAAATTTAGAGAAGAAAAGTAATTTTATTCCTATCTACAACAACGTGCCAGAGTTTGCCAAGGCATCTATCCAAAAAGCGATTGATACTTGGTCTGAAAATTTTGCATCTAAAGTCCCGGTAAATGTAAATGTTACTTGGACTAAAGCACCTAACTCATTAGTATTAGCTTCCGCTAGTGCTAAAAATATATTTTCTAATTTTAATGGAGCACCAGATAAAACTCTCTATTACCCGTCGGCTCTTGCTAATGCGCTGGCTGGCATTGACTTAGACACCGCTGAACCTGAACTAGAAGTGAACGTGTCAACTGGTGATTTTTGGTATTACGGATTAGATGGTAAGTGCCCAACAAATAAATATGATTTAGTCTCAGTCATTTTGCATGAAATGGCACACGGATTAGGTTTTATGTCAGGAACCTACTATGACTCTGCAACTAAAGTTGGAAGATTACTTCAACCAACAGCTTTCGACGCTTATGCTCAACTTTCAGATGGTAGGCGATTAGTTGACTTGCCTTCACCTTCAATAGAAATGGGTTCGGCCATTACCTCAACTTTATATTGGTCGGGCGTTAATGGTGTAAAAGCAAATAATGATGTTAAGCCATTATTGTTTACACCAGCTATTTACGAACAAGGATCATCAGTAAGTCATCTAGATGAAAAGACATTTTCTAATACAGCTGAAAATGCGGTTATGACTCCGAATTTAAGTGCTGGTGAGGTATTTCATTTACCGGGTGCTTTATTACTGGCAATGTTTGAAGATTTAAGAATGAAACCACCTGTTGGTAAAGCAACAGGGCTACCAGGCTCTGTCCAAAACGTTAGGGCATTAGTAGGTAATAAAAGCGCGATTATTAAATTTGATCCACCTGCTGATTTTAGATTTGCTCAAATAGAGAGTTATATTGTTGAGAATTTACAAACAGGTGAAACTACTAAAACAATTGAGAGCCCAGTTATTATTAGTGGTCTTAAGAATGGAAGTAAATACACATTCTCAGTTAAAGCTACAAATAGTGCTGGCTCATCTGAAGCAGCTAAATCAAATCAAATTACTCCTCAATCTACATGGAAAAGTACAGTTATAGATCCGGGTGCTGACGCTAAATACATTACCTCAACAACTTATCTTAGTAAGCCAGTCATCGCTTATAGTGACAGTAAGAGTGGTGATTTAAAACTTGCCACATACTCAAATAATAAATGGGTTATTAAAATAATTGACGGAAATGCTGACATCTCTGGAAAAACCCTAAATAATGTCTCTGGACATATTTCACTCTGCACATCTGTTGTTGGGAAAATTAGTTATCTACATGTTTTCTATACTGATCTAACTAATAAAGATCTAAAGTACGCACTTTACAATGGTAAAACTTGGAAGTATGAGACTGTCGACGGTGATGGTTTAGTCGCACAAGATTACAAAGAAGTTAATAGAGTAAGAGGTGCTTCTGATGTTTCTGTTTCAAATGCTTGCTCTGTAACTAATAACAGTGTTCAAGTTTTTTACCGCGATGAATCCCAAGGTATATTACTTGGTGCAGTCAAAGAAAATGGAAAATGGCTATATGAAATAGTTGATGGTGATAAAGACACTGAAAATAGAACTACTGGAGATGTTGCTTTTCATATGAAAGCTGTAACTGTTGGGAAAAAGATTAATTTAATTTATGACTCAGTAAAAGGTTTTGATGCAGAAAAAAATATAACAAGAGGTGAAGTCAGATTCGCAACAAGAAGTTCTACCTCTAGTTTAGATTGGCAGTATAAAACTTTAGATGCACCTAATGAACGCACGTACGCCGTTGGTTATGATGTCTCGATTTTGAATAATTCAAAAGGTTTAGTTGCTGGTTGGTTTACCGCTAGTGGTTTTACTTACCCAAACCCGGATCAAGTTAAATACCAAGAAATTAACGCAACGGAGGGGGTAAGTGTGAAAGCTGATGAGTTTGGAACTCTTCACTCATCAATTTCTGCCGATAAAAAAACCATCTTATTTAGTTGTGAACTTAGATTATGTGTATTAAATAAAGCTAGCAAAGTAATTAGTTTAGTTTCAAAAAGCAGTATCCAGAAAGGTAGTCAGATTAATTGGATTACAGTTAATAAGACCAAATACGCCATCGCTGGCGTGGGTTATAAGTTAACTATTTTTAAGCCTTAGCAAAAACTATTTTGCGTTGCGGCGTTGAATTCTGGTTCTCTTTAAAAGTTTCTTATGTTTCTTTTTTGCCATTCGTTTACGACGCTTTTTAATTACTGAACCCATTTTGCTCCTTTAGATAAGTTTACTAATTATATTAGTTTACTAGTTAATCACTACTAAACCAAAACTTACACCCGAGTCTGTGATTAATACTGTGCCTATTTTATTATTTGCTGCAATTGCAACCGCTGGTGCGGAAAGTTTATAGCAGTTTAGTACCTTTCCTTTTTTACCAAACTCTAGAACAATTGGGGATGGTGTTTTTGGCTTCCACGCAGAAACTGACTTAATCTGTCCTCTTGAAACAAAACTAGCCCAAGTATTTTTACCTGAAGTAACTAGTGCACTTGATTTTGCTAGATATCTAACATTCCAAGTAGGTTTACTTATGGCAGAAAATTTCGTAACTGCTGCTTCAGTTTTATTTGAATAAGACACTTTCCCACCCTGGAGTAGCCCTGCACTAATTGAACTCCAGCTTCTTGTCGTGCTTTTTAAAGTAGCTCGTCCAACTACCTGTAAAACTCCAGTTGAAGAAACTTTCATTGTTACGGCATCTAACTTACTTAACGATTTTGTTTTTAAAAGCTTATCACCACTCGTCCCTACTGCAGTAAAGCTTGCGTCTGAATTAGTTATTGCCGAATTTATTTGAGTTGTTTTTACACCATATTTAACTTTAGGTGAAAAAGCACCAGCTTTGCTCGCACTTATGTAAAACCCTGAAACATTACTCTTGGTATATGAGTTACCAAATATTATTAGGTTAGCACCTGAAATTAAGATTTTTCTTGGATCAATAATGCTTTCTGAAATGAATTCAAATGTATTTAGTAAATTTCCATTACTGCTAATTTGCCATAATTTAATTCGATTAAGTGGTGAATTCTTAACTTGAACTGGCTCAGGTATAACATTATCCGGATTTAATACCTGTCCGGAAGCCGGTGTTGGCGCAGGTGTAAGCAATGATGTTGATGCTCCTAAAACCCAGATACTGCCATCAGTATCAAGTGCAGCTGATGTAGCAATTTCATTTTCAATACCACCTAATCGAAGGTTCCAAAGAGGTGCACCAAGTGGGGAATAGCTAGCTATAAATCCATCACTTGCGCCACCAAGATTTCCACTTACCCAAGGTGAGTTAGGAGATTCAGTTGTGCCAATTAAAATAACACTCACTGGAGTTAAGGCAACATCACTTATCTGATCAGATTTTGCATATGGTAGTTCTATTAATACTTTCGTGCTTTTTATTACTACTGCATTAGCAATAGATGGTTGTAAAGAAAAAATCAATAAAAATGTGAGAAAAACTCTTTTCAAGCAAGCTCCTGCCCACGTTTTTTTGCTGCAGCCATTGCGTCAAGAATTATTTTCTCTAAATCCTTATCTTCAAAGACTGAAAGCGCTGCTGCAGTTGTGCCGTTTGGGCTAGTCACATTTTTTCTTAGTGTCGTTGCGTCAAGTCCACTTTCTTTAAGCATGGCAGCTGAGCCAGAGATAGTTCCTATCGCAAGTTGTGTTGCAATTTCATTAGTTAGTCCTAACTTAACGCCAGCACTAATCATCGCCTCAACAAAGCTAAAAAAGTAAGCAGGGCCTGAACCACTAAGTGCAGTAACCGTATCTTGATCGGATTCACTTACTTCAACAACTAAACCACTTGCTGATAATAAATTTTTAGCCAAAGATAAATCAGCTCCTGAAGCATTTGTACCTGGAGAAATTGCAGATACTCCTTTTCCGATCTGAGCAGGAGTGTTTGGCATAACACGAATAACTGGATTTTTAGTTTTTAATTGGCTTTCAATAAATTTAGTCGTTTTACCCGCAGCAATTGAAATTAACACGGCACTACTACTTAAAGTTTTGCTTAATTCTGATAAAGCTGAACTTAGATCTTGTGGTTTAACTGCTAAGAAAATAACATCACAGCTTTTTCCTATTTCCTGAATACTGACTAAATTAATCTTGTACTGATCTTTCACCTGCTTGGCTCGATCATCACTCTTCTCGTTTACATAAATTTGAGTAGAATTAATTGAGCTAGAGATTAAACTTTTAATTAGAGCCGCACCCATAACGCCAGCCCCGATAAAGCCAATGGATTTGTTGCCGGCATCTATTTTCATATATCAAGCCTACCCAATTAGTCATTAACCTCACTTAACCCTTAAACTGCCGCTCTATGTCAACGACAAAAAGACCAAAATCTAAGTTATCTAAGAATGAGGTTGTTGGTAATTTTGCGCGAGATTGGGTTGAATTTGCTAACCCAGCGAATTCTGAGGAAATCTTTAAGTGCGATATAACTTGGTTGACCTCATACTGGCAATGTATTTATGGAAATGGCTGTTGCGGTATTGATGCCGATAAGCCTGATTCTGGTTGTTGCTCTGATGGTGCTTATTACACTAGCAAGGACGATGAAGTTAGGGTGTTAAAAGCTGCTAAGAAGTTAACAAAGGCGCAATGGCAATTTTATGATCAAGCGCGTCCAAAAAAAT
>JAQCGQ010000067.1 GCA_027730465.1 Actinomycetota bacterium
ATAAACATAGTTAAGGTTATTTCCGCTTACCTGTACAAGACTCAATTAATACTCCTTAGGTAGGGCTCAGCTCTGAGCACTTCGCTATCGACGGGTGAGTTTACGCATACCTTGCCACATTTTTACAATAAGCAGGCCAGGTAAGGCAAAATTCAGGCTGGATTTAGATTGTTTAGGCCTAATAAATAAGTATTACTTGTTGCCTTACCTATAGCCCCATTAGTTGGGCTTGTGTATCAAAATCAGGAACTTTTTCTCTTACCTGTTCAAAACTTCCTTTTGCTTTAATTCGACCATCTTGCATATAAATAACCAAATCTGCTTTTCTAACTGTTGCCAAGCGGTGTGCAACAACTATAACTAAGCATTGATCCTTAATCTTACTTATCGTATTTGAAATATTCTCCTCTGTTTGAGCATCAAGTGCACTAGTTGCCTCATCCATTACCAAAATTTTTGGATTAGTGAGCAAAGCTCTTGCGATGCCAATGCGTTGACGTTGACCACCACTTAATTTGCCGCCTTCATCGCCAATATTAGAATCTAAAATTTCTCCGGTTGAATCAATGTACTCATTCAACTCAACTTTCTTAAGTGCGCTCAAAACCTCTTTTTTATTCTGTGCATCATTCTTAAAACCAAGGAGCACATTTTCTGAAATTGATCCAGATACTAATTGAATCTCTTGTGGCACATATGAGATTGCGCCCGGCCATTTTTCAATAGCGGTTAAGGCTTCTAATCCACTAATTTCAACACTGCCAGAGCTTGGATGGTGCAGGCCTAGTAACAAATCCACAAAGGTAGATTTTCCAGCTCCTGATGGACCAACAACTGCTACATACATGCCAGAGTTTAATTCCAGACTTACATCCTCAACTGCGCTTATTTGGCTGCCTGAATATTTGAAATTCAAATTACTTATTTTAATTTTTCCAATAAACCCCTCATGGCTAGTTGGCACTGACTCACTTGATTTTTCATTATCTAATCGGTTAATTGAAAGCTGAAGAGAATTTATTAACTCTAAAGTAGGTTTGGCGCTACCGAGTGCGTTCTTAATAGTAAGTAAGTTCTGTTGGATTCTAAATATAGCTGGTGCAATTCTGCTTATAGCGGCAAAAAACAAAGTAAGTGTGGCGACAGACCTAAGGGCGTTGCTAATTAAAAATTGGATTCCTGCAATAAGTAAGGTTATTAACAGTACGGAAGCTTCTAAAATATATTTATTTATATTACTTAAGTATGTAGATTGGGCCCCGGCTTCAACTTGTGAAAGGCGTGCTTTTCCTATTCCGTCGGCAAAAACTTGCCGTTGCCCGCGCAAAACAAGTTCTCGGTAATTACCAATCGCCTCAAATATTCTATTTGATGAACTGATTGTATATTGCGCCTGCAATTCGCCCAATCTTTTGTTTTTATTCTTAATAAATAAATACAAAAGTGTAGCAACTGAAGTAAGCGCAACTAATAAGATAATTGTCATAATTGGATTGACAAACAAAAGACCTATAAGTAGCACAATAAGTAAAGAAAAATCAGCAATTAGAGCAACCGTTGTTGCCAAAACACCAATAGTTATTCTGTCTACACCGGAAGTTAAAGTATAAATTAATTTTTGACTACCTTGTTTCTTAATTTCTGTAAAAGTTTTTTTAAATAGGTTTGAAGTTAGATTTGCTGAAATAATGGCGCTGCGCCTACTGAGAAAGAAAATAACTTTCTTATTAAAGTATAAAGATGCGAAAGTTTTGACTATCATCAAAACTGCTGCCAGAGACCCAAGTATTGCTACTTGTAGCTGACTTGAGTAGCTATTAAGACCTAAAAAATTTATTACAGATTCGGTTCGTCCAGCAATCTTTGTTGAACTAATTGCTGCAACAGATACAGAGCCAATTAAACCAAAAAATGCTACGCCAATTAAATCTAAAAGTGACAAAAGTATTTGAATTAAAGACACCAGAAATAATTTAATTCGATCGGTTTTGCTAACTAGTCTAAAAATTTGATAAAAATCACTACGTTTAAATCTTGGTGTTTTCACTGTGCTTATATTACACCAGTTAACTATGCGTAATTTTGGCACTTTCTCTTGCCTAATCTGCTAAATATTTTTTGAAACCGATACACTTTTAGTTATGGGTTTACTTGATGCCAATTCAATTGTTTCTACTCTCGGGTTAATCGGGGTTTTAGGTGTCATATTTATGGAAACTGGGTTACTGATTGGTTTAGTTTTTCCCGGTGGTGAAGTTGTCTTTCTTGCAGGTATTGCCGCCTCTGGATCGGGTGCAGCACTTTTAGGGGATGCGAAATTGTCTGCACCGCTTTTATTTGCGCTTGCACCGATAGCTGCAATAGCTGGTGGCGAAGTTGGCTATTGGTTTGGAAAAAAATACGGAAGAGGCTTCTTCGAAAGAGGAGAAACTCGTTTCTATAACAAAAAGATGGTTGAAACGGTAGAAAAATGGTTGCTTAAATACGGCCCTCGAAAAGCTTTGGTTCTTGGCCGGTTTATTCCTTTTGCTAGAACATTAATTAACCCAGTTTGTGGTGTTGTAAATTTAAACCGAAGATTGTTTTCAACCTGGAATGCCATAGGTGCGATTATTTGGACACAAGTTGGAATTGGAATTGGCTACTTGCTTGGTGATGCTATTGAAGGGTCAGTAAATAAATATTTATATCCGATTGTTGGTCTAATAGTTATAGTAAGTATTTTGCCAATTACATTTGATACATACCGCCATAGGAAACTAAAAAAGCAATGAAAGTTTTACACATTATTACCCGCATGAATACGGGTGGACCAGCAGTTTTTTTAGATCATTTAACGACATCGCTAGCAAATTTAGGGTGCGAAAGTACGATCGCTTATGGATATTGTGAATCAAATGAAATTGATTATTTAGATTCCAAGAAATTATCTTCTAAAACTATCAAAATAAAATCACTTCACCGGTCTTTGAATCCATATCACGATCTTAAATCTTTTATTCAAATTAGAAATATCATTAAAACAATGAAACCGGATTTAATCAATACCCATACCTCTAAAGCTGGTGTTTTGGGAAGATTGGCTGCAAAATCTGTGGATCGTGGTTTGCCGGTAGCTCATACCTTTCACGGCCATTTAATCTATGGTTATTTTGCTATGTATAAATCTTTGATCTTTACAGTTATTGAAAGATTCATGTCTAACTTTACAAACATGTTTATCGCTGTAACTGGTGAAACAAAGAGTTCTCTTCAAAAACTTGGTATTGGTAAAAAAGGAGTTTGGCAGGTAATACCAATTGGAATTCCGATCACTCCTTCTGTAATTTATAAAGCTGACCCAGCCGGGCCCCTTAAATTGCTATGGGTTGGTAGATTTACAGATATTAAGGACCCGTTTTATGCAATTGAAACGATTAAAACTTTAGAGGCTACTAAGCCTGCAGGATTTACCTTAACTATGGTTGGTGAGGGTGAAATATTTGAAGAAGCTAAAAAAAGAGCGGTTGGACTTCCAATTAAATTTACTGGATGGGTTAAAGCTCCATTTGAATCAATTCAAGAATTTGATCTACTAATGCTCACAAGTAAAAATGAAGGATTGCCGTTAGTAATGCTGGAGGCTGCTAACTTAGGAAAACCAACTATAAGCCGAAATGTTGGTGGAGTCTCTGAATTCATAAAAAGTAATTCAACCGGATTTTTAATCTCTGGTGATTACGACGAGATGGCAAAACTAATCACTGAATTAGATCGTGATAGAAATAAATTAGAACAGGCAGGGGAGCTAGCTAAAAAACTTTTGAGTACTGAATTCTCAGTTGAAACAATGGCAAAACAGTATTCTAAAATTTATGATCAATTAATGATTAGAGGTTAGCTCTTTACTTGCATCCTCTAAGATATTAATTAAGTTTTTAGTGGGTTGCCAATTTAATAATTTCTTAGCCTTGTTATTGCTAGTTACTAGCGCAAAGCTATCGCCTGCTCTTCTTGGGGCAAACTTATAATTAATCTCACGTTTTAATGCAACTTTAGCGGCTTGTGTAACTTCAAGTACGGTTGAGCCTTTTGCAGTTCCTAAATTAATTATTTCATGCCCTGGATTTTCTAAATAATTTAATGAGCCCACTAAGGCATCAACTAGATCGCTTAAATGAACAAAATCTCTTACTGGAGTTCCATCACTAGTCGGCCAATCATTTCCATAAATTAGTAGCGGGACTGCTTCGGAGCTTCGCAAAATACTTGGTATTAAATGAGTAGCGCCCTCATGTTTAATTTTTAACCACTCTTGCTTAAAGTTTTGAACCGCACCGCCAACATTAAAAAATCTAAAGCTAATTGCAGAAATACCTAAAGATTTTGCGCTCTTACTTAAATATTCATCTATTTCTAACTTGGTTCTTCCATATACATTTACTGGCTTAGTTTGCGATTCTTCACTAACTGGGTAATCACTTGGTTCGCCATAAACAGCGGCAGTGGATGCGAAGATAAATTTTTTAACACCAAATGGATTACATAGTTTTAATAGATTTAAAGTTCCATCTATATTGACCTGTCTATATAGATCAGGTTTTACCTCCCCCTCTTCAACCCTGATTTTTGCTGCCAAATGAAACACAGCTTCAACATCTTTAACTGCTCTTGATAATAATTCATCATTTAAAATCGAACCGTTTAGATATTCAGCTTTTTGGTTTATATTCTCAATAAAACCATTACTTAGATCATCAATTACTTTTACTTCATGACCTAGTGAGATTAATTTTTCAACTAAGGCAGAGCCAATGTACCCAGCTCCACCTGTAACTAGTATTTTCATTAAAGTCCTAGATCACTTAATTGATACGCAGCCCGATAATCAAGTCCTGCCTGTTTAACTTTAGGGGCAGCTCCACGCTCAACAATAACCGCAACTGCTACCACGATTGCACCAGCCTGCTTTAACGCTTCAACTGCAGTTAATACAGATCCACCAGTT
>JAQCGQ010000068.1 GCA_027730465.1 Actinomycetota bacterium
CGAACCTACCGCTGCGGCCCACCCTTAAGATTTAATACCAACAGGATAAAATATCCAGATGCCACTTCCCAAAGTAATTCTCTACTACGCCTTCACACCTATTTCTGATCCGGCTGTGATCAAACTGTGGCAGAAGTATCTTTGCCAAAGTTTAAATCTAAAGGGGCGAATAATCATTTCACCTCAAGGTATTAATGGCACCTTAGGTGGAGATATTGGTGATCTTAAAAAATATATAAAGCAAAGCAGATCTTATGAGGGCTTCTCCAAGATGAAATTTAAGTGGTCTGATGGAACTGGCAATGATTTTCCAAAGCTGAGTGTAAAAGTAAGGACAGAGTTAGTTGCTTTCGGTAATCCAGATGAGATCAAGGTTGATAAAAATGGTGTCATAGGTGGCGGAAAGCATTTAAAACCTGCTCAAGTTGATGAGTTAGTTGCAAAACGTGGTGATGATGTCGTTTTCTTTGATGGTCGTAATTCTTTTGAAGCTCAGGTTGGTAGATTTAAGAATGCAGTTGTGCCAAATACTGCAACTACCAGAGATTTTGTAAGTGAAATTGAATGTGGAAAATATGATCACTTAAAGGATAAACCAATTGTTACCTACTGCACAGGCGGAATTAGATGTGAAATCTTATCAGTAGTTATGAAAACTCGAGGCTTTAAAGAGGTTTACCAAATTGATGGCGGCATTGTTACATACGGAAAAGAAATGGGTGATGATGGCTTGTGGGAAGGCGCTCTTCACACATTTGATAATCGAATGTCACTTAAATTTAGTGCGAAGTCAAAATCAATTGGGCGATGTGAAGATTGCTCAGGACCTGCTACTAGATTTTATGATTGTCCGAAGGTGCCGTGCAACGCACTTAATTTATTATGCGCTAAATGTGCGCAAGGTATGAATAGTCAGATTTGTAATCATCCGCAACGAAAGCATTCAAACGCCGAATTAATTGGCTAATAATTGCTTAGCGTGATCCTTTGGATGATTGGTATAACTTTTAAGCCATTTTCTCACATCATAAGCACCAGATTCGGTGTGAACACCGGCATTTGAAAGTTGCTCAATAGTTAATCTCTTAATTATTTCAACAGATGCTGCCCTTGATGCCTTAAATAAGGCAAGTGAATTTTCAATTGGTAACTCTTTGTAGCCTAGAGTTAAAGCATCAGCCCACTTATTTTCATCATAACCTTGAATGACGCTGCCTGGTTCAGCAATTAGCCGTTTTAACCTAGCGCAAGATTGGGACTCACTATCTGCTAGGTGATGGATAACTTGGCGGGCATTCCAGCCATCTTGCTTTGGTTTATCTAGATCAGCAGGTGAGAGCTGCTCAAATGCCTTTAAAAATACATTAGTTGCCTCTTCATACTCAGCAGCTATTTGTTCTATTTCAAGATTACTCATAGCTACATCCTACTAGCGGTGAAGAAATGTGCGAATGTTTTTACTAATCTTTTTACCCAATTTAGTAGTTAACTTAACTGGTTTAACCGCAATTACCTGCGCAGAACTTGGCTCACCTGGGGTTGAAACACTATATAAAGCTGGTGAGCTTTCATCTAGTGAGTTAGCAATAATTTTCATCTGTGAAACTAGTGATATGCAGCGGACAAATTGGCTTCTAGGTAATTGATCATCTTTTTCAATTAATTCCTCCGTTAAATTATCAGCTGCCAGCCTTAAATCTCTTGCAATGTTATCAATTTGAGAATCACGATTATCTGACTCTAATAACTCTAACTTCTCAGTAATCGCACTGCTTGTTGCAGATAATGCGTAAGCAACCTGGCGATCAACAATATCTTTACGAGATGGATCTAAGGTTGAATCAAATAGTGTTCTAGCCATACTTCGAATCTGCACCAACATATGTTCAATGGCAATTCCTTGAATATATAAGGACTCTGCTTCATCAACTTCAGCAAGTGGTGACCATCTGGCATATCGCTTAGCCTCAATAGCTTGTGACCTTAGAACTGGAATCTCCTCCACTAGCAGTCTTGCTTTTGAAAGCCAGGCACCAGATTGTTTTTGATTAAAGCCAACTGCTACTCCCTCAGCCATTTCACTAATTAATTCAGCACTTCGTTTGCCTAATCGAGATATTTGATTAACAGTTCGCCCAGCCGGTGTGCTGGCATGAGAGAAGTAAGAAAAAACTATTGCAACGGCTGCGCCAATTAAGGTTGAAACTAATCTGTTCTCAGCAGTTGAGCCTGAGATGCCAGGGCCAATAATAATAAGAGCTGTTACTGGAACGTTTACTGATGCTACTTCACCTAACCTAAGGCCTCTGGCAACTATTGAGCAGAGAAATACAGTTAAGCCAATCGCTATGACGCCAAAGCTAAAGTAGTAAACGGTAAGGAGTGCAACACCTGCCCCAATTACTGTTCCAGCAATCTGGCCTAAGCTCTCCCTCACTGATTTATAAAGAGAAATTCGGATACTAAGTGCGCAGACAATGGCGGCAACTAGGCCACCTTTAAAAACTAAATTATCCCCAACTACCCAAGCTGTGGCTGATGCAACAGCGGCAACTGTTATTTGGCGTACCCAACTTCTGCGATTAGAAAAAAGGCTCGTAAACCAATTAAAAAAACGCTTCATGGCAGAAACTTAATTTTTTTAGCATTCATCAAGACTTTAAGTCTGGCAACTGCGCTTTTTCCCATGCCATGTAACTCTTCTAAATCAGTAAGTGATATTTTTCTTAGATCAGAGACTTTATATAATTTTGCATCCACCAATGCTCGCCTAGCAGGGGCAGAAATTCCATACTCTCGCCACTCTCTATCAAGGCTTTCATATCTATCTAAATCGGCTTGTGAGATATCAAGCTCTTGATTGGATTTCTTAGGCTCTTTCACACCCTAATCCTACAACTTTACCTACGCTTCTTTTTGACCATTATCTGCACCATCCGCTGCGTCATTAATTTACGCACAAGCGTCTTAGGAAGTGGTGAATTAAAATGAAGTGCACTCTTTGTTTGCTTGTATTTAACTAAATCATTTTTTAAAGCTGCTAAAACTGATCCACTAAAAGGATAAAAAGAACAACCGTTTTTTCGTCCTGCAAGGCCACAAACAACATCACCATCTAATTTAAATGCTGGCCTGCCATAAGAAATACCCTGTTTTAAGGTTGGCTCAACCTCTAGAATAATTTCACGCATCGCTTTTAAATTACTTTTATTTGGCTCATTCTGTTGGGCAATATATGAATCAATTTCGCGCTTACTCATTTGATTCACCCCCAATATCTCTAAACATGGGTAGATATAACAAGCCAGGAATGGACCTACTTGGCATTGGCTCACTACCTGCAATGAATCCTAACTTTTCATATGCGCTAATGGCCTGTTTATTATCAGGCCACACGCCAAGTCCCATCCGGCGCCAATTATTTTTACTAGCTAGTTGATCTACCCAATCCAACATCAACTTTGTGACTCCCTTACCCCTGAATTCCTGGTGAATCCACCATGCTGAAATCCAGCAATCAGCTGTTCTATCCTTAGTAGCTTTATCTACTGCCAGTAATCCAATATCAACCTGCTCTGCTGATACCAAACACCAATTTGTAATCCGAGCTGAGTTTTGCCAAAAATTAATTGGTTTCTCTTTCTCAACCTCATATTTAGCACCAAAAGCATTAGGTGAGTCACTAAGTGCTGCTAAGCGAAGTGTGCGAAGGCGATCAGCATCTAACTCACTCGCTGCTTCAACCTTAATCTGCATTTAATTAGCGTTTAAGCAACCTACTAAGTAAACCTGCTTTTTTCACTTCTCCAGCATGGCCCGCGCAGCGATCTGCTATTGCAATCCCATCTAATGCCTCTTCAATATGTTCACCACAGCCAGACCAGGTTGGTTTTTTACATTTTCTACAGATTACTTTGCGACACATAACAAAATTTAAAAGTATCTGATCAATATATAGGGAACTGCCATTGCCACGCTTACAAATGTGACAGGAACTCCATATTTGGCAAACTGCCAAAAACTAATCTTTACACCGGCTTTATGCGCTAATCCAATCGCTACAACGTTTGCACTAGCACCTATTATGGTTGAATTACCGCCAAAATCTGCACCAAAAGCTAATGCCCACCACAAAACATCACCGTACTGATCAGAAATTCCAGATGATAATTCAGTCACAACTGGTGACATACTGGCAACATACGGAATGTTATCTACAATTCCAGAGAGAATCGCAGAAACTATTAACAAAACCATTGCAGCAAGGGATGCTTGATCTCCCACTTGATCCTTTAAGAATTGTGCAAACTCACCCAGGGCGCCAGTCTTAACAAGGGCGCCAACCATTATGAATAATCCGGCAAAAAATACAAGTGTTGCCCACTCAACATCCATTGCATAATCTTTAGGTTTTAATCTACTAATTCCAACCAATACTCCGGCTCCAAGCATGGCCACAATAGAAGGCTCAAGGTGAAGTGCGGTATGGAGCACAAATGCAATCATTACTGCAGTTAAAACAAATAGGCTTTTCTTTAGTAAAACTTTATCTTTTAGGTAGGAATTTTCATCAAGCTTATCAATCCGAGCTCTATCTGCTGAGGAGTTAACTAACTCTTTTCGGAACATAAAAACTAGTATCGGAGTAATCACTATCATCACAACAATTACCCAAGGTGCCATATGTATCAAAAAATCATTAAATGAAAGATTTGCCCTGCTTGCGATAATTATGTTTGGTGGATCTCCAACCAGAGTTACTGCCCCACCAATATTAGAGGCAAAAACTTGGGACAAAATAAATGGGATAGGTGCAACATTTAGTTGCTTACAAACTACTAAAGTCATTGGAACTGCTAGTAAAATAGTTGTGACATTATCTAAAATTGCACTTGCTACTGCAGTTAAAATGATTAGAAATACTAAAGCCCGCTTTGGCTCACCCTTTGCTCTCTTAATTGCTTTGATTGCTAAATAC
>JAQCGQ010000069.1 GCA_027730465.1 Actinomycetota bacterium
GCAAGAACTTTGCAGGTAAGAGATACCTATCTTGCCCCCATTCAATTGCTCCAAATATCCTTACTCAAGCGGGTGCGCGCTCAAAAAGAGGTGGACCCACTGCTGGCTCGGGCGCTACTTCTAACCATAAATGGAGTTGCAGCAGGTTTGCGTAACACTGGGTGAGTAGGATTTACAAAGTTTTAGACAGGGGTCATTTTGGCTAAGCAATTTATTTATCCCTTCACCTTTGGTGATAAAAGTAAATCTGATTTGCTTGGTGGTAAAGGTGCTAATCTTGCAGAGATGGTGCAGATGGGATTACCAGTTCCACCTGGCTTCACTATTACCACCGATGCTTGCCGTGAGTTTCTCACCACTGGAGTAGTACCGACGGCATTAAATGAGCAGATCAAAACTGCCTTAGAAAATCTAGAAAAAGTAGTGGGTAAGAAATTTGGTGATCCCACCTCACCGCTTTTAGTTTCAGTTAGATCTGGTGCTAAGCACTCCATGCCAGGAATGATGGAGACGGTATTAAATGTTGGTGTCACACCTGAGGTAGTAGATGCGATGGCAAAAACCTCAGGTAATGAAAAGTTTGCCCAGGATTCCTATCGCAGATTTATTGATATGTTTGGCAGAATTGTTTGCGATCTACCTGATGAGGTCGTACATAAAGTAGAGGGTATTTATTTAAAGAAAGAAAATGTTAAGGTGGTGGCTGAGTTATCAGCCCAATCACTTAAAGCTTTGGCACAAGATTTAATCCAAGCGATTGAGCAATTTACAAAAAAACCATTTCCAACAAAGCCATTTGATCACTTAACCCAATCAATTGAGGCGGTCTTTAAATCCTGGAACTCAGAGCGAGCCCAGTTATATCGCAGGCGCGAGCGCATTGCCTCTGATCTAGGAACTGCGGTGAATATCCAATCCATGGTCTTTGGCAATCTCAGTGATGACTCTGGAACTGGAGTTGCCTTCACCCGCAATCCAGCCACTGGTGAAAAAGGAAGTTATGGCGATTATCTAGATCGCGCCCAAGGTGAGGATGTGGTGGCAGGAATTCGCAACACCATGTCACTAGTAGATATGTCTAAGAAAGAGCCAGTTGTCCATGCTGAGTTAGAGCGGTTAATGAAGAGATTAGAGGATCACTATCGCGATCTATGCGATATTGAGTTCACAGTTGAACGTGGAAAGCTTTGGATTCTGCAAACCAGAGTTGGAAAGAGAACTGCTGAGGCAGCTTTTCGTATCGCTACCCAGTTGGTTGATGAGGGCAAAATATCAATGGATGAGGCGCTACTGCGCACAAGTGGTGATCAATTAGCCCAGTTAATGTTTCCACAATTTGATTTATCAGCAAAACGTAATCTCATCGCAACTGGTATCCCAGCATCACCGGGAGCTGCAGTTGGTGAGATTGTCTTTAACTCCAAACGAGCCTTTGATTTAGCAAAAACTGGCAGGAAAGTAATTTTAGTTCGCAGAGAAACCAGCCCAGATGATTTAATTGGCATGGTGGCGGCGGAGGGAATATTAACTAGCCGTGGTGGAAAAACTTCTCATGCAGCGGTTGTGGCAAGAGGAATGGGTAAGACGGCGGTATGTGGCACCGAAAGCATTACCGTTGATGAAAAACAATTGCAATTTAGTGTTGGAGATTTAATTGTGCGCGAGGGTGAGGTGGTTTCAATTGATGGCACAACTGGTTGTGTTTATCTAGGTGAGCTAGCTGTTACTCAATCACCTGTTACCTCATACCTTGAGGGCACAATCAAAGCAGCATCAAATGATGCTACCCTGGTGGTGAAAGCAGTTGATCGCATCTTGCAACATGCAGATGAGATTAGAAAATTATATGTCCGAGCAAATGCTGATACGCCAGAGGATGCAAAGCGGGCAAAAACACTTGGCGCCCAAGGAATTGGCTTATGTCGCACCGAGCATATGTTTTTAGGTGATCGGCGCACTTATGTTGAGCGAGTGGTCTTAGCTGATAATGAAAGTGAACAAAATGCAGTAATCACTGAGATGCAACCATTACAACAGGCAGATTTTGAGGGAATCTTAAAAGAAATGTCAGGCTATCCAGTAACTATTAGATTACTTGATCCACCATTACATGAGTTCCTGCCAAATCTAGCAACCTTAAGTGCGGAGATGGCAACAGCTGAAGCACTTAACACCAGTATCTCACCACGGGATAAAGCAATCTTTGCTGCGGTTAAACGATTACATGAATCAAATCCCATGTTGGGTTTACGAGGTGTGCGGCTTGGAATATTAATTCCCGAGTTATTTAAGATGCAGGTAAGGGCATTGGTGCTGGCAAGTATTGAGGTAAAAAAGGCAGGTTTTGATCCCCAACCTGAAATCATGATTCCGTTGGTGGCAAGTCAGCGTGAACTTCTTTATTTAAGACAAGGATTAGAAAGTGAGATTAAAACAACCTTAGCTGGAAATAATATTGCCATACCAATTGGCACCATGATTGAAACTCCAAGGGCAGCAATTACTGCAACCAGAATTGCTGATTACGCAGACTTTTTCTCATTTGGCACAAATGATCTCACCCAACTCACCTGGGCATTTAGCAGAGATGATGTGGAATCAACATTCTTGCCAAGATATTTAGATCTTGAGTTGTTGCCTTTTAATCCTTTTGAATCACTTGATCAAGATGGTGTGGGGCTGTTGGTGAAGATTGCCAGAGATCAAGCGAGAAAAGTGCGCCCAGATTTTAAGTTGGGTGTATGTGGTGAGCATGGTGGAGATCCCAGAAGTATTCACTTCTTCCATAATCTAAATCTTGATTATGTCTCCTGCTCCCCATTTAGAGTGCCGGTGGCAAGACTTGAATCTGGTAGAGCAAGGTTGCTTAAGAGTTAAAAGCGGTCTGCGCCTTATCTAAACCATTTATCACCAAAGAGTTGATTGCATCTGCACCCCTTTGGATGAATTGATCAATATCTATCCGCTCATCTTTCCTAAAGGGTTTTAAAACAAAATCTGCAGGATCTTGATCACCGATTGGCCGGCCAATACCCATTCGAATTCGATAGTAATCGGCGGTAGAAAATGAATCAGTTAATGATTTCAGGCCGTTATGGCCATTATCCCCACCACCTTGTTTTATGCGAAGTGCGTTAAAGGGCAGATCAAGCTCGTCATGGATTGCAATAATTTTGTTGATCTCAATCTTATAAAAATCAGAGAGTGATCTTGCGGGCCCACCACTTTCATTCATAAATCCACGAGATTTGGCTAAAACCAATTGCTGATCCCCACACCTAACCTCACAGATCTGCATCTGAGATTTGTGGGCAGAAAATTTTTGATTATTAGCTAAATTAGTTATGACAAGTTGGCCAATATTATGCCGAGTCTTTTCATACTCAGCGCTAGGATTTCCTAAGCCAATTACCAACCAGCGATCAGCCATAAGTTAAGGCTAGTCCTTAATTACTTCTTCTTGTCTTTCTTATCATCCTTCTTATCTGCCTCCGCAGCAGCAGGAGTGGCCGCTGTCGCAGCAGCATCACCTTCGACAGCAGGAGTGGCACCGGCTTCACCCTCAACAGGGGCAACAACCACAACCTCTTCCTCAGCAGCCTTAACAGAAAGGTGAACAACACTCATCTTAGGATCGCTAATTAACTTAACACCATCAGGAATTACCACATCGGATGCATATCTTGAATCCCCAGCCATCATGCCTTCCATGCTTAGCATTAAGAACGCAGGAATGTTGGTTACATCTGCCTCAACTTCAATAGAGTTATTAACATGCTCTAAAATTCCATCTTGATCATACTTACCTTCAGTATGTACTGGAACAGAAACAATAACTTTCTCACCACGTCTAACAATTACTAAATCAATATGCTCAAGCAAACCTGTTAATGGATCACGGCTAACAGACTTAGGCAGTGTTAACTCTGTGTGATCATCTAATACAACATCAATTAGGACGTTTGAAGTCTTTAATGCAACGCCAAGCTCACGAGAAGGGAGTGCAACATGTTGCGGCTTTTCACCATGACCATAAATTACTGCCGGAATAAATCCATCACGGCGAGATCTGCGGGATGCACCTTTGCCAAACTCAGTTCGACGTGCGCCCTTGATTGAAATTTCAGCCACTTTACTTCTCCCTCGATAACGGTTTTATCCCTCGCGGAACGAAGGGATAGGTTAGCGAATAGATAGGTAAAGGGACAAATTCAGGCGGAAACTCTTCCGTATTAAAGCTAAGGCGTAGTGGCTGGCTCTAACTGAGCACATAACTGAACTGCTTGCTCTTTTGCATACTCAAAATTTGAGCCAGTTTCATCTAATAATTTACTAGTTTCAGTTTCCAAACAGTTTTTGTACTTAGCTAATTCAGCTGATTCTGTATCTTTATCACCTGAACAGCCAGTAACCATTAATCCAGTGATTAAAGCAAGTAAAACTAGGCGGTTAGCTCTCATAGATTAATTATAGTGGTGCGCCCGTAGGGATATGAAATAGGCTATGGCTGATTTTGGAGTGCAGAAATTTCGGTTTTAGCAATTTCTACAGCATCACTTAAGAAGCAGGTTGGATTCTCCAGAATTAGTTGCCAGCCTTGAATCTTCTCGGCCTTACCCTCTGAAAGTAATTTTTCGTTAAAGCGTTTCACAATTTCCTCACACTTTTTTGCGGCTTCATTTGTTTGAGGGGGACCTGAGATATTTGAGCAGCCTGATAAAAATACAGCCAGGATCAGGGCGAGTGATAAAACTTTTCTTAGCATATTGCAATTATACAGATAGCTTATAAGTGCGCCCGCAGGGATTCGAACCCCGAACCTTCTGATCCGTAGGTAGCCCCTATGGTCAATTTGTTGTTGTTACGAGCATAGTTTACACGGTAAGTCCATACTGCTGTGTCACCGTTTCTCATGGTGTTTCAGTTGAGTGGCTGACTTCGTGGCTG
>JAQCGQ010000070.1 GCA_027730465.1 Actinomycetota bacterium
CTTGCCAATTAAGCCACTAACTCTTGATGTATCAAGCCATAGAACTGTAAGTGAGTACCAGCGCTCCTCTGCTGGTTTCGTAAGCCAAATATCAAATGCAGATGTTGGCAAGATTTGATCATCTGGATCAACAACAACTAATCCACTTAGATAACAAAGTTCTGCAACAAACCCCGCACATGCTTCATCAACACCTAAATGTTCAGCAATTCTTTTAAGATCTCTAACTCCTATTCCACCAGTACGAAGTGCAGTAGGTGGTTCATCAGATAAATTATGCAATAACTCTTCACACCACCTTAAAATAGTTGAAATATTAGCAATTGCCGCTAAATCAATCTGTTTTTGGGGCAATTCTTTTCCCATTAAAGCAGGGGCAGTAGTAATTATTTCTTTATGAACTTTCCCCCCTCGAAGTTTTATACCAAACTCTCTAGGTAGGGCAACAGTGTATGAATCAAGAGCGACTAAAATATTGTTTTCAAGTAGCCAGCCAATAGCAGTACCTGGCTTTTTAATATTTGAAATTGAACCTCTAGGCGGGCCCCAAGTTAATTTAGCTAGCACATCAGCTGATGATTTAGGAACATCTTTTAGTTTAGTAAAATCAACCTTACCGCTTGATTGCGGACCTAAACCAGCTGGTTCATCACCAATTAAAAGCTTTAGATTTGTAGGTGTTCGAAAGTTGTTACCTTCTTTGTATAACAAGCCCATTTGCCAAAGGTAATCCAATGCAAATGTACTTTCTTCACTAGTTACTGAAATTAGCTCTGACTTTTTAAATGGCTCAGGTAGCACACACGCCGCTTCAATTATTTGATAGTGCCACAAGTTTAATAAATCAAGGGCTCTCGCTAATGAAGGAGTAGAGGTGGCACGAGCAGCTAGAGAGGAGAAATCATTTGGGACTGGTGAAACTAAATCTGGCCGGTATTTAAAAATTAGTTCAAGCTCTTCATCAGTACGTGCCCGCAACTCATCAGCAAAAGTGATGGCAAGGGTAGACATAACTGCCCTACTTTACTCGGGTTTTAAGTAGGCTATTTACCTTTGCGTTTTCGTGGTGAAAGCAATGAAGCAAATGCGGCCAGGCGACCAGCTGTTGGGCCAAAAAACTTTTTAATCTTGCGAGCCCGCCTAAAGTCGTATACCGGCCAGTTATCACGGTATGCCCTGATTTCAAGCAAGGCATCTGGATTTATCACGCGAGGATAGCCAACTGCTTCAAGGAGCGGAATATCGTGATGAGAATCTGAGTAGGCATAGCAATTTTTTAAGTTAAAGCTATTTTTATTTGCTAACTCACTTATCGCTTTTGCTTTTTCCTTACCATGTAATAAATTTCCAATCATTTTTCCAGTGTAGATACCATTTTCAGTTTCAGCTTTTGTGCCAAGTGCGCCAGTAAAACCTAATCTTTTTGCCATTAAGTTAGCCATATCAAGTGGTGTAGCTGTTACCAACCAGACTTCTTCACCTTTCGATAGATGCTCCTGTGCAATTTCAACTGTGCCCTGCCAAATTGCAGGTGAGACATATTCTTCATAAATTTCTTGTCCAATTTTTTCGATCTCAACTACATTGTGACCTTTAATAAAATCAGTTGCAGCATTTTGAAATCTAGTAATTTCGTCTTTATTTTCTTTGCCAGTGAGTCGATACCGTAGATTTGCTAACACAAATGCTGAGATGTCTTTTTTTGTGAAAAACCCCCTTTGATACATCCCTCGTCCAAGAAAAAAGAGCGTAGATCCCTTAAGTAGGGTGTTATCAACATCAAAGAACGCAACTCGCTTTTCTGTGAGCGCCATATCACTACCTTAGCGAACAAGGCTGAATTCCTCTGCTTTATGCTTACACCATGACGCAAACAATTCACTTTGTAAGACATGGTGAAGTCCATAATCCAGAGAAGATTCTTTATGGTCTTCAACCAGGGTGGCGACTAAGTGAGCGCGGTCAACAAATGGCGCAAGTAATTGCTCAATGGTCAAAGGATTTAAATTTAGGCGCAATTCATGCTTCACCCTTACAGCGAGCGCAAGAAACCGTTGCGCCAATTATTAGCCAACATAATTTACCGCTAACAAGTGATGCAAATTTGATTGAGGCAAGTAATGCATTCGAAGGAAAGAAATTTGAGTTAGGCAGTGGTGTATTGAGACACCCAAAATCTTGGCGCTATCTTTGGAATCCTTGGCGACCGTCGTGGGGTGAACCATATGAGCAACTCATTAATAGAATGCTAAAGGGTTTATTTGCTGCTAAAGATGCAGCTGCCGGCAAGGATGCTATTTGTGTTTCACATCAGTTACCAATTTGGATACTGCGTAGTGCTATTGAAAGACGTCGATTAATTCATGATCCACGAAAAAGGCAGTGCACACTTGCCTCAGTCACCTCATTTAGATTAGATGAACAAGGAATGATTGAATCCGTTTCATATTCAGAGCCTGCTAAGCATTTACTAGCGCAAAAATAATGAAAATATTAATTATTTTTTTAGCTTCTATAATGTTAACTGGTTGCGCCGGTGGCGGACTTTCTAGTTCAAATGAAAACTCTTATGTAGCAGGGAGTGGAGCAGCAGTATTTATAAAACAATCCGAGCGAAGAGATGCACCAAAGTTTTCTGGAAAAACGTTGACAACTGGGGATGTAACACTTAATTCAAATCAAGTAACGGTCATTAACGTATGGGCTTCATGGTGTGCACCATGTAGAGCTGAGGCTCCATTACTACAAGAATTTTCAATTCAATATCCGCGAGTACAATTTGCCGGCGTGTTGACTCGAGACAATATTTCTTCTGCTAAAGCATTTTACGAAAACTTTAACCTGACATATCCAACTTTTATTGACGATTCAATTTTAATTGGCTTTAAGGGGTCACTGATACCTAACGCAATCCCAACTACATTAATTATTGATAGACAAGGAAAAGTAGCGGTCCGAATCAGTGGTGAAGTAACTGTTGCTATCTTGAAGAAAATGTTAGAGAAAGTAATTACCGATGCTTAATTTCGTCATAAACCAAGTATTTGATGGCAACTTACTTATTGCATTATTTTTTGCGGCTATAGCTGGTGTTGTTTCATTTTTCTCACCATGTGTAATTCCACTTGTGCCTGGGTATCTTTCTTATGCGTCTGGAATGAGTGATACTAAAAGTAGAAGTAGGGTTCTTCTTGGTTCTTTGCTTTTCGTTTCAGGCTTCACAGTTCTTTTTGTTTCTTACGGTCTGCTATTTGGTGAATTAGGTTCGCAAATTTCTAAAAACTCACGAATAATTTCAATCGGACTTGGCTTACTCATAATTGCCTTGGGAGTCATATTTTTATTTAACGAAAAGTTTTACAGAAGCTACAAGCCCGCATGGAAAACAAGAACAGGATTAATTTCAGCTCCATTTTTAGGGTTTGCTTTTGGAATTGGTTGGACTCCGTGCATTGGGCCAACATTAGGAGCAGTTCAGGTGCTTGCATTTGAAAGCGCAACCGCACAACGTGGTGCAATTTTATCTGCAGGCTACTGCTTTGGCCTTGGGCTACCATTTATCTTAATGGGGTTATTCTTAGATAGAGCTGAGCCACTACGAAAGATGATTGCTAGTAAAGGAAATTTAGTAACAAAAATTGGGGGAGTATTTTTAATATTAATTGGAGTGTTGCAGGTAAGTAATTTTTGGGATTTTATTATGAACTCTATGAGAGATTTAATCTCCGGATTTATTCCAATTTTATAATGAGTACCGTTTTAGATAGTAGATCATTCCTACGTTGGTGCTGGCGGCAATTAACTAGTATGCGCACAGCTCTAATCTTGCTTCTTTTACTAAGTATTGCAGCTATTCCAGGGTCTTTATTCCCACAACGTACACAGAATCCATTAAAAGTTAGAGAGTATTTTATTAACGACCCAGAATCAGCAAAGTGGCTAGATCGGTTTAGTCTTTTTGATGTTTATGGTTCACCTTGGTTTAGTGCAATCTACCTTCTCCTATTTGTCTCATTAATTGGTTGCGTTTTACCTAGAAGTATTGAACACTTAAAAGCGATTGGCGCAAAACCTCCAATTACTCCAAAAAACTTAGACCGAATGGAATTTTTTACTGAAATAAAAAAAGTAGATTTAGATTTAGCTGAAAAACATTTAAAAAAGAAGGGATATCGAATTCGTAGGGATATTGATTCAATATCTGCCGAGAAAGGTTATGCGAGAGAGAGTGGAAATCTTTTATTTCATCTATCCCTTGTTTTAGTTTTAATTGCTATTGGGGTTGGCTCATTATTTGGCAGTAAGGGTGATGCTATTTTAAATGTCGGAGAGCGTTTTATAAATATACCTACTTCATACGATATTTTGGGATTTGGTAAGTACCAGTCTGAAGATTCGCTGCCACCGTTTTCAATAACTGCTAAGGATTTTAAAGCGGATTATGATCCAACAACAAATGCCCCACTTGATTACACACTTACTGTTAATACTGCTAATCCAGCAGGATCTTTAGGACGAGATGAGATTATAAAAGTAAATAAACCACTTAAGTACGGAAGTACCAAAATATATTTGCAAGCAAACGGGCATTCACCAACAGTAATTGTAAAAGATAAGAGCGGCAAAGTTGTATTAGATGGGCCAGTTACTTTTTTACCACAAGATGGAAATCTCTCATCGATTGGTGCAATTAAAGTGCCAGATATGGATCCTCAAATTGGATTTATCTCTTCCTTTTTACCCACTGCTGACCGAGATCCAGTACGGGGAGGATTTTCTTCTTACCCTGAAGTATTAGACCCAAGATTATTAATTTCAGTTTGGCAGGGTGATTTAGGTCTTAATACTGGTGTCCCACAATCTGTGTACCGAATTGATACTAGCAAGATGCAGAGAATTGGTCTTAAAGCCTTAATACTTAATGAAACTTATGATTTTGG
>JAQCGQ010000071.1 GCA_027730465.1 Actinomycetota bacterium
CCGCCCCTAGTGGAACTTCAAAAAATGCACCTTGCCCTTGTGGCTCTGGCAAAAAATATAAAAGGTGTCACGGACAGGTCTAGAGCAAGTTTAATTCAGTACAAATCTATATTTTATTTGGTGACTTCTTCAGAAGTAATACTGCCTCTACCATTGGGCCATGGCCACATTCATCGAGTTAATCTTAGATAACTCAAAACTAACCACTGATCAGGTTGAACACCTTGAACAATTAGTTGCTGAGTGGCGCTTATTAGCAGATCTATCTTTTGCAGATTTAGTACTTTGGCTTCCAATTAGAAAAGATGAAAAATCTTGGCCAGATGGTTACATAGCAATAGCACAAATACGGCCAACAACTGCTGCAACTGTTTTTAGTAATGATTTAATTGGCTCAACAGTAAATTGGGGAATGCGACCAATCCTTGATCAAGCTTTATCAGAGGGAGAAATAGTAAGAGATAGTGTCCCTGAACTTATTGGGGAAATAATGATTAAAGAAGAAAGTGTGCCAGTAATTTTTGCCGGTAAAACTTTGGCTATCATATCAAGACATCGAAATGCAGATCTTATGAGATCGCCATCTAAGCTTGAATTAAACTATCGCGAAATTGCCCATAAAATATTTCGAATGGTTGCTGAAGGCAGCTTTCCAATTCGTAATAGTATTTATAATTCTGAGTCAACTCCTAGAGTCGGTGATGGACTAATTAGATTAGATGCTAACGGAATAATTTTTTTCGCAAGTCCAAATGCGCGCTCAGCATTATCTCGAGTTGGCTACCAAAGTGAAATGGAGAAGCAAAATCTAGGAGAGTTATTTGCAAGCCTTTCGAAAGGTGATAAACAGCCAACTGATGAGTCTTGGCAAACACTACTTAGTGGAAAGTTCTTACGAAGAGCAGAGTATGAAAGTGTAGATGGTGTACTTGATATCTTAGTGATTCCACTAACAGAGGCAGGAGATCGAATAGGTGCAATAGTTTTACTGCATAATGTTACTGAGTTACGAAACCGTGATCGAGCATTAATTACTAAAGACGCAACAATTAAGGAAATTCATCATCGAGTTAAAAATAATCTACAGACAGTCTCAGCATTACTTCGCTTGCAATCCAGGCGGGTTGAGGACCCAGTGGCTAGTGCTGCGCTGTCAGAGGCGGTAAGAAGAGTTGCTTCTATTGCACTAGTTCATGAAACATTATCTAATCAATCAAGTGAATCAGTAGAGTTTGATCAAGTTTTTGATCAGATAATTGAGAATTCAATTGAGCTAAATCCGAGAAAAATTAATTTTACAAAAATAGGTAGTTTTGGAGCTTTTGATTCTAAAGTTGCAACTGCTCTCTCCTTAGTAGTAACTGAATTAATTCATAACTCACTTGAGCATGGTTTAAGTGAGGTGGGCGATGAGCTAAGTGTTGAGATAGTAAAAACTGGCAACATTTATACAGTTGCAGTTTGCGATAACGGAGCTGGCCTACCTACAGATTTTAATCTAGAGAAATCCGCTAATTTAGGTCTACAAATTGCTAACACTCTGACTAAAAATGAGTTAAATGGAAGTATAAAATTATTTAGAGATGGTGATTTAACAAAGGGTGAAGTAACTTTTCAAGCTAATTAAAAAGAGTTTTGGTTTTCGATTTGCCGGGCTCGGTTACGGGCAGCTCGACGTTTCATTGCGCGTCGTTCATCTTCAGATAGTCCACCCCAAACTCCAGCATCTTGACCACTTTCAAGTGCCCAAGCAAGGCATGGTTCTTTAACTACACATCTATTACAAATCTTTTTAGCCTCTTCAATTTGGGCTAACGCAGGACCGGTGTTGCCAACTGGAAAGAAAACCTCTGGATCTTCTTCGCGACAAGCAGCTTCATGTCGCCAATCCATAGGGCAGTCAACTCCTTCATGAGAAAAGTAGATTATTTAAAACAGATTTACCTGCGTATTCTCTCGTTAATTAAATTAATGCACAAGGATATTTTGATGTGAAGTATAAGAATTTTCAGATTTACACCACATTATGAGTAAAGGTGTGCCCCCGGCAGGATTTGAACCTGCGCACCCGCCTCCGGAGGGCGGTGCTCTATCCCCTGAGCTACGGGGGCTGAGTTAACAGCCGATGGATCAAAGGTTATCATTTACATACACAACAATATTTTTCAAGTACTTTTGAGATTGCACACCTTTAATTTATAAGAGAGAATTAGCGGATGAGCCACACCGCATACTTTGCAACAGGATGTTTTTGGGGAGCAGAGCGAAGGTTTTGGCAATTAGCCGGAGTGATTCAAACTTCAGTTGGATATATGGGTGGTAATAAGACTGATCCAACATATAAAGAAGTTTGTACTGGTACGACAAATCATGCCGAGATAGTAGAAGTTATTTATGATCCAGATCAGATTTCTTATGAAAGATTGCTAGCTGAGTTTTGGGTAATGCATGATCCAACTTCGCTAAATCAGCAAGGTGGAGATATTGGTAGCCAATATCGCTCTGCAATATTTACTACTTCTACTCAGCAAATGGATAAAGTACTTGAGAGTAGAGATATTTATCAAGCGGAATTAACTAAAAATGGTATTAATAAAATTGTCACACAAATTTTACCAGCCACTGGTATCACTTATTGGTTAGCTGAGGAGTATCACCAGAAATACTTACTTAAGAATCCAAATGGGTATGACTGTCATTCATCAACTGGTGTTGCCTATCCACTGCTGGCATCTAGCGCAAATGAATGAAATAACAACTGTTAATTCAAGTGGGAATTCCTACCCAATTAAAGTTAATGAGGATGAATTAAAAAAACGAGTTGATCCACTTTCATATGCTGTACTTAGAGAAGCTGCAACGGAAACCGCCTTCACAGGTGAATACACAGACAGTGAAGTAATTGGAGTTTATAAGTGCAAGGCATGTAGCGCGGAACTATTTAGATCAGAGACAAAGTTTCATTCTGGTTGTGGGTGGCCTTCATTTTATGCACCAACAGAAAATGATGCAGTTGAACTAATTGAAGACCGCTCACTTTTTCCTCGTGTTAGAACCGAAGTAAGGTGTGCCACCTGTGGCTCACACCTTGGTCATGTCTTTACGGGTGAAGGATATGCTGTTCCAACTGATCAAAGATGGTGTATTAATTCAGTAGCACTAGTGCTAGAAGCGAAAAACTAGGCACACCCCTAATGAGTTAGGCTCTCGCCTATGAATTCAGATCATGAAAGGGAAAAGTTAAATACCGAAACTAAGGTAGTTGCCGTAGGCAGACCAGCTAAAAAACCAGATGGCGGCCTTAATCCACCCATTGCATTAAATTCAACTTTTCATACTGGTGGACCAATTGGATATGCAAGATCAGGTAATGAAACATGGAGTGCACTAGAGGATGCAATCTCATCCCTTGAAGGTGGGAAAACTTTAATCTTCTCATCTGGCATGGCAGCAATTGGCGCCATACTTTCAATATTACCAAGTAAGGCAATAATAGTTGCAGCTAAAAATGGTTACCAAGGAACAACTAATATTTTAAAAAATCTACAGGAGAGCGAAAAACTCATAGTTAGATTTGTGGATCCTACTAATACCAAGGAAATATTGGCAGCAATACCAGGTTCTCAGATAATACATTTAGAGTCACCAGTGAACCCATTACTTGATATTATTGACCTCCCACAAGTAATTAAATTTGCGAAAGAGTCAGGCGCTGGGGTATCAATTGATAATACTTTTGCGACTCCAATGAATCAGAACCCATTAGCAATGGGTGCAGATATTTGTATGCATTCCGTAACTAAATATCTATCTGGTCATAGTGATGTATTGCTAGGTTCACTGAGCACAAATGATCCAGCACTTTATTCTAGACTTGAACAGGCTCGAAAATATGGTGGTGCTATCGCTGGGCCCTTTGAAGCTTGGCTTGCACTTCGAGGAATTAGAACATTTGCTATTCGTATGCAACGCTCGCAAGAAAATGCACTAGAACTAGCTAAGCGATTAGCTAGTGATCCTAGGGTTAGCAAAGTTCGCTATCCAGGCTTAGCTAGCGATCCAAATCACTTAGTTGCTAAATCATTTATGAAGGGTTTTGGAGCAATGATTTCTTTTGAGCCAAAAGGAACACCTGATCAAGTTGATCTGATGTGTGACTCCTCTAAGTTAATTACTAATGCAACCTCACTTGGTGGCGTTGAATCCATCTGGGAGCGCCGGCGTAGGTGGGAAACAGAGAGTGAGACGATTCCAGTGAATCTAATTCGTTTTTCAGTGGGAATCGAAAATGTTGATGATTTATGGGCAGATATTCAATCAGCACTTAATGCCGCAAAAATAAGTTAGATGGCAGTAGTAATTCGCTCAGCTACCACCACTGACCTGCCAGATATATTTCGCTTTATCCACGCTCTTGCTGAGTATGAAAAGGCACCGAATGAGGCAGTTCATTCGATCACTGATTTGGAGCAATCATTTTTTGGTGTAAACCCTCAGGTCTACTGTCTGCTTTCTGAATTAGATGGGGTAGTAACTGGTATTGCAATCTGGCATCTAAATTACTCAACCTGGCTGGGCAAGCACGGAATGTATTTAGAGGATCTATTTGTTGACCCTAAGTACCGAGGCAGCGGCCATGGCAGGGCGTTACTTGTAAGGCTGGCGCAGATTTGTATCGAAAAGGGTTACCCAAGATTTCAGTGGTGGGTTCTTGATTGGAATGATCTAGCAATTGATTTCTATAAATCACTTGGAGCCCAACCTATGGATGAATGGACAGTCTTTCGACTTACTGGGAGTTCACTTAAAAAACTGGCCTCAGAAGGCTATTAGTCAGCATCGGCGATAAATAAAGAGTAGATTTATCCCATGATCAAAGCTGTGAAAAGTCTAGT
>JAQCGQ010000072.1 GCA_027730465.1 Actinomycetota bacterium
ATAAAATTATTGCAGGTGTAACTAGAGTCGCAAATCCTGGCTGCTATGCAACTGCTATAGCCCTTTCAATAGCTCCAGTTCTAGCGCATATTGTTACGGAAGATATTGTGGCGGTAGCAGCCTCTGGCACCACTGGCGCTGGCAGATCTGCCAAAGTTAATCTTTTAGGTTCTGAGGTAATGAATAATCTGAGTTCTTATAAATTTGGCGGAGCACACCAGCACACTCCAGAAATAGAGCAGATTTTAAGTCAAATTTCTAATAAAGAAATTAAGATCTCATTCACCCCAATACTTGCGCCAATGCCGAGGGGAATTCTTGCAACGGTGACAGCAAAATTAACAAGTATGGGATCAACTGAAAGTATCCAAAAAATCTATCATTCCTTCTATGATCAAAGTAAGTTTGTGACTGTATTAAAACCGGGAATAATGCCAATGACTAGCGCTGTGCTAGGAAGTAATAATGTTCAAATACAGGTAATGGTTGACCCCCATGTTAATCGTGTCCTAATTTCAACAGCAATTGATAACTTAGGAAAAGGTGCGGCTGGTCAGGCAATTCAGAACGCTAACTTAATGACAGGGCTGGCTGAAAATGCAGGCCTTGAGATATTAGGTGTTAGATGATTGTTATCAAATATGGTGGAAACACACTTCCTAGTGATAATTCAACAGATCCAGTTCTTGAAGCAATTGCTGATGCATTTTTAGATGGTGAACAAATTGTTCTAGTTCATGGTGGTGGGCCCCAAATCGATGCGGCGCTATCTGAAAAAGGCTTAGGTAAAGAAAAGGTTGCTGGTTATCGGATAACTTCTGAGCAGGTATTTTCTGTTGTCCAATCTGTCCTAAGCGGTCAGGTACTTCGCTCAATTGTTAACTACCTAATAGGAAGTGATGTTAATGCTGTTGGATTATCCGCCTCCGATGGTGGCTTAATAAGGGCTAGAAAATTTAAGCCAATAGTTGATGGCAAGGCTGTCGATGTTGGCTTTGTTGGAGAGGTTGCAGATGTGAACCCGATGATCTTAGAAAGCCTTATAACTGAGGGCTACCTCCCAATCATTTCACCTGTTGCTGCCGATGAAAATGGTATTGGTTATAACGTTAATGCAGATCTAGTTGCTGCCGCTATTGGAGGTGCACTCCGAGCTGATTCAGTTATTTTCCTAACTGATGTTGCAGGAATTTATCGAAACTGGCCTGATGAGTCATCACTGATTAGTGAAATCACAATTGATGAACTTAAGGAAATCGCGCCATCATTTTCAGAAGGAATGATTCCTAAGGTGGCCGCTGCAATAAAAGCAATTGATTCTGGAGCATTTGCGGTGAGAATTACAGATGGAACCGATCTAAGTTGTGTTCTAGATGCACTAGATGATCGTGGTGGAACATTGGTGAGTGCATGATGGCAAAGTTAAATATGCTCTCAGCAACTGCAAGGCGATCTCTAGTGATTAAACTAGTTGATGATGAGCTTATCCATTCTCAAAGTGATTTAGTTAGAGAACTCAATCGATTGGGACATTCAGTTACTCAAGCAACTGCAAGTAGGGACTTAGAGGAGTTGGGGGCGGTAAGAGGGAAGGACAACTCAGGTGTTTTTCGTTACCAGTTTGTTAACACCCCTGATAACAACCGAAGTAAGGGTTTATCAGATTTGATCATTTCAATAGATTCAAGTGGAAATCTTGCTGTGGTTAAAACTCCAACTGGTGCCGCTCAATTTCTAGCGGGAATTCTTGATCGTGCCAGTAAAGGTGGAAAGTTAAACTCAGCCATTGGCACAATTGCTGGAGATGACACAGTTTTGATCGTTTCAAAATCTGCAACTGGTGGGGCTGGTCTTGCCAGGGAGATTATTAAATTATCTAAGGGAGAAAAATGACACTTTGGGGAGGAAGATTTGAGTCCAGCCCTGCGCAAGCAATGGCTGCGCTCTCAAGAAGTGTGGGTTTTGATTGGCGCCTTGCCCCATATGAAATCGAGGTTAATTTAGTACACCTCAGTAATCTAATTGAGCAAAATATCGTTACAAAGGATGATGGCGCAAAAATAAAAAGTGCTTTAATAGAACTAGCTACTGATATTGGAAGTGGCAAGTTTAAATACACAGCTTTAGATGAGGATGTGCATAGCGCTATTGAACGTGGCTTGATTGAAAAATGTGGCCCAGTAGGTGGGGCTATTAGAGCGGGCAGGTCTAGGAATGACCTAGTAGTTACTGACTTTAAACTTTACTTAGTTGATCACTTACTTGAAATTGCGAGTGAGGTTTCTAATTTAGTTAAAGCATTTAATTTGCAGGCAGAAAAACATTTAGATGTAATTGCGCCAGGCTTTACCCATACTCAACATGCCCAGCCAATTACATTTGCGCAAGAGTTAAGCAAACACTCCCATGCCCTACTTCGAGATATCGATCGTGTATTTGATTGGCTAGAGCGAAATAATCTCTCACCATTTGGCGCTGGCGCACTGGCTGGCTCATCTATTCAGCCTGATCCAGAGAAGAGTGGGGTGGCACTTGGATTTAATGGTGCAATGGCTAACAGTATCGATGCCGTAAGTGATCGTGATTTTGCTGCCGAGGCACTATTCATACTTGCCATGCTTGGTGTGCACCTATCTAGAATCAGTGAAGAATTCATAATTTGGAGCTCTACTGAATTTAACTGGGTTGCTATTGATGATGCTTACGCAACTGGCTCATCAATAATGCCACAGAAGAAAAATGCTGATGTAGCAGAGCTTGCTCGTGGAAAATCGGGACGATTTATCGGAAATCTAACCTCATTATTGGTTGTGTTAAAAGCAATGCCCTTTGGCTACAACCGTGATTTACAAGAGGACAAAGAGCCAGTCTTTGACTCAGTTGATCAATTATTGATTCTTTTACCTGCGCTAACTGGAATGGTTTCAACAGCAAAGTTTAATAAGGATGCGATAACTAAAACAGCTGCGGCTGGATTTTCATTAGCAACTGAGATTGCAGATTTCCTAGCAAAAAAGCAGGTCCCGTTTTCAAAAGCTCATGAAGTTGCAGGGGAGTGCGTGAAGTTTTGTGAGAAATCTGGTATCCAATTACACGAGATTACTGATGATCAGCTTCTAAAAATTCACCCCGCCTTAACTAAAGATTTAAGAAAACTGCTTAATCTAGAGGGCGCAATCTCATCTCGAACTTCAGCGATGGCAACCTCTAATAAATCTGTCTCGCAGGCAGTTGCTCAATTAAAAATGGAAATAAGTAAGGTTGAACAGGAGATCTCCAAGCACCAGAAGCGTTTATCAGGCATGATCAGACCATGAGCAACGCATTTCTAGAAGATCTTCAGTGGCGAGGCCTTATTGCTCAATCCACCGACGCTAAGGAGTTAGAGGCTGCTCTAAGTAAGCCAATTAGCCTCTATGTTGGCTTTGATCCAACGGCTCCAAGTCTTCACTTAGGAAATCTTGTTGTATTGCTAGTACTAAGAAGGTTTCAACTTGCTGGGCATCGGCCAATTCCTTTAGTCGGTGGAGCAACTGGTTTAGTGGGAGATCCAAGTGGTAAGACTGAAGAACGAACTTTAAATGATGAAAAAGTTGTTAGCGATTGGGTAGCAAAAATTAAGAAACAGCTGGAGAAGGTAATTGATTTTAGTGACAAAAAAACTGGTGCGATCATGGCGAATAATCTTGACTGGACCAAACCGGTCTCAGCCCTTGAATTTTTGCGTGACATTGGTAAGCACTTTAGTGTGAATCAAATGCTAGCTAAGGATTCAGTTGCTAATCGATTATCAACTGTTGGTATCTCTTATACAGAATTCTCTTATCAAGTGCTGCAAGCTTTTGATTACCTTGAGCTCTATCGCCGTCATCAATGTTTACTGCAAATTGGTGGATCTGATCAATGGGGAAATATTGTGGCTGGTCTGGATTTAATTCGTAAGGTGGAGGCGGGCTCAGCTCACGCACTTACTGTGCCATTACTTGCTAAGGCTGATGGATCAAAATTTGGTAAGACAGCGTCCGGTGCGATTTGGCTCGATGAAGCGATGACAACTGCCTACGAGTTTTTTCAATTTTGGCTCAATAGCGATGATGCTGATATGCCTAAATTATTAAAGGTCTTCTCAATGAAAGAAAGAAGTGAGATTGAGCGTTTAATTCAAACAGTGCAAACAAATCCAGGAGCTAGAGAGGCTCACCGTGAGTTAGCTCGTGAGCTAACAACACTGATTCACGGCGCTGATACCGCTAAAAAAGTTGAAGAGGCGGCTAAAGCTCTATTTGGCCAGGGTGAGATCTCATCCCTTGACCTTGCAACTCTAGATTCTGCCCTTTCGCAATTACCTAAAACTGTCATAAAAAAAGGCCAAGACTTTCCTAGTTGGGTTGATCTGCTGGCAGCAACTGGTGTGGTGGATTCAAAGTCAGCGGCTAGGCGTATCGTGAAGGAGGGTGGGGCATATTTGAACAACAAAAAGGTCGAAAGTGAGGATTTCACCCCTTCCAAATCAGACCTTTTGCATGGGAAATACCTGCTTTTACGCAAGGGAAAACGAGACCTTGCCGCTGTTGAAATAGTGGGCTAAAACCGCCTTTTTACGGCATTTCGTGATTTGACCCCCCTTCCTTCACAAGGCTATTCTTCACCTCCCCATACGAGACGGACTTCAGAAGAAGGTCGGGTATGGAAAACCCCGATTTTTAAGGTTTGCAGGCGTGCCTGCACATCAAGAAAATGGGTTGCCCTGCCAGCAAAAGTAATTTTGCAAACCAGTGCGCAGTCGTACCTTGAGAACTCAACAACGTGCAATAAAGTCAATGCCAAAGATTTCTTTA
>JAQCGQ010000073.1 GCA_027730465.1 Actinomycetota bacterium
AGAGTTTCGTATTGGTGCGCTAATGGTCATGAAACTAAACCATCATTTGCTGAGGATGGCACTGTAGAAGTACCCGCAGAGTGGGGTTGCCCAAGATGCGGTTTTCCTGCAGGTCAAGATAAAAATAAGCCACCAATGCCAATGAAAAATGAGCCATACAAAACTCACTTAGCTTACGTTAAAGAGCGCAGAACCGAAGCGGAAGCAAATAAAGTTTTGGATATTGCGCTTAAAAAAATACGTGGGGATGACTAATTCTTCTCTAGGTCTGAGATAAGTCTTGCTATTGCTTTTTTACGATTTTTAAGATGAATCCTAATAAGCGGTCGTTTTCTTTCAGAAAGAGATTCGATATCTGCAAGTGCTTGTGCCGTGATCAACTGTGAAAATGTGTAATCTTTATTTGGTATTTTTATATCACTATCTAATTCACCAGTAATTACAATAAATCCTCCATTTTGCTGCCCGCCTTTATGAAACTGTCCTGTTGAATGGAGATATCTCGGTCCCCAACCAAAGGTAGTTGCTGTTTTACTCTCAGCAGCAATTAGTTTCCTGATCTTAGATATTTCATCATCTGCGCCTCTGGCAAGGTACGCCAAGACTGCAAAATATGCCACATTAGATTTGAGAAATTCTGAAATACTATTAATTTTTTGATTTGAATAGATTAAATAATCAGAATCCTCATAAGCTGGGGTAGGAGTATTAAAGTCTTTACTTTTTAATGATAAAAGAATTGCTGATGTGCGATCCTTTGCCTCCGTTACATTTGGTTGATTAAATGGATCAACCTTTAATAAGTAGCAAAGCATGGCAGTGACCCACTCCCATAGGATAAATTGCTCGCCAAGAGTGCCTTCGATCACCAGATCATATTCTCCAGGAGCAAAACCAACCGTAATACCTGAAATTGCAATTCCTGCATCTTCTATTACAACTGGTAATCTGCCGGTTAAATCTTTGCCAGTTGATTCAGCAATTAGCTGCTCTATCCAATTAGATAATCCGGGAGTTGGTGACTCCTTGTCACAAAAATTAATGATCTGGTCAGTTAAAGAGTAAAAGCATGCGGCTATTACAACGGCGGCAGAGTCCTTTACAGAAAGGCTTGAGCTTAATTTTTCAGCATCATCTAGAAGCAAGGAAATATCAACACCGATTAAAGCGGCCGGTACTAAACCAAATGCTGAAAGTGCACTAAAGCGCCCTCCGACATTGGGATCTGCATTTACGACTTTGAATCCTTGATCTCGAGCGCTGATATCAAGTGGTGTGCCCGGATCTGTAATTATCACTATGTGTTGACAAGGGTTTAGATTTGCTTCCTCAAATTTACTTTTATAATATTCAAATTGCGATAATGTCTCGATAGTTGTGCCTGATTTTGAACCTACTACAACAACAGCCTTGCTAATATCTTTTGGAAGTGAACTATATATTTGAATTGGATCTGTTGAATCAAGAGTAGTTAATGATTTTTTGTAAGATGCCGCAATTACTTCCGGAGCCAGTGAAGAGCCTCCCATCCCACATAAAATAACTTGCGTTAAGCCATTGCTACGCGCCCATGCTGAAAGTGCATCTAGTTCAGGTAATAAATCTCGCGATTTTATTGGAAGATCGACCCAATTAAGTCTATTTGCAGCCTCAGATTTATTACCCCAGATACTTACATCTTTCAGAGCAACTCTTGTTGCAATCTCTTGTAGAAAAATTAATAATTTTGAATCAATATTTTTAGTATTGGACCTGACAATTTCATTAGGACCTGGCAATGACAGATTTTACCGAATTCATTAAGTCAATCCAAGCTACTTCAAACTTCGCAACGCCATCAACTTCAAGAGCGTTTGTAATTTTCTCGAGATCGATTCTGGCAAGTGCTAATTTTGCTAGATAATTCTTTGAAATTGAAATATTCGGAGTAATAGTATCTCCCATAAAAACTCCAGAAGATTTCACGGCATTTAAAGTTGCCTCTGGCATAGTATTTACAGTATTACGTGCAACTAGCTGCATAACATAACGCGTTGAATCATAGGCAGGATCTTTTACACCAGTTGATGCCCATAATGGCCGTTGTAGTTTCCCACCTCTGGCTTCAATCCTTCGCCATCTATCACTTTTTTCAAATGTTAGAAATGCCTCGTATGCCATTACTGCATTGGCGATCGCAGCTAGTCCACGTAGGTCAGAATTTGCCGGAAGTTGTTTGTCTATCTCAGTATCTATTCGACTAACAAAAAAAGAGGCTACAGAATGAATCTCATTTATTTCCTTTGCAGCACTTAAACGCTTTTCAAGTCCAGATGCGAAAGCGTTTAGTACTTGCTTATATCTATTAACAGAGAAAATTAATGTGACATTAACACTTATTCCATTTGCAATTAGCTCAGTTATTGCTGGCAATCCTTCAACTGTGGCAGGGACTTTAATCAGTGGATTACTTCTATCAATAATCTCCCAAAGCTGCTTTCCCTGCTTTACTGTTGCCAAAGTATCACGAGCAAAGCGTGGATCAACTTCAATTGAAACCCGCCCATCTACGCCATCACTTGACTTAAAGGCGGTTTGAAAAAGATCACAAGCATTTCTCACATCATCGGTTGTTAGTTTTGTGATTATATCCTCGATACTTTTTACTTTATTTTGCAAAATATCATTTTCATATAGGTCTGATTTACCAATTGATACCGCAAAAATACTTGGATTAGTTGTTACACCAACCACGTTATCTTCTGCGATAAGCTTTTTTAAAGAACCATTATTTATTCGATCACGTGATAAATCATCAAGCCATACTGCCACTCCGGCCTGTGATATTTGTGCCAAAGGCTTAGACATTAGATTTTCGAATGCTTTCTTTTGCAGCTTTGATGATGTTATCGACCGTAAAGCCAAATTCTTCAAACAAAGTAGCAGCACTTGCAGAGGCTCCAAAGTGTTCTAAAGAAACAGCAACACCACTATCACCGATCAGTTGATACCAGGACTGGGCAATACCAGCTTCAATACTTACTCTGGCTCGTATGGAGTCAGGCAAGACTTGCTTGCGATAACTTTCAGGTTCAGCCATAAACCACTCTATAGATGGAGCACTAACTACTCTGCACTTAATACCTTCACTTATTAATTTTTCTCTAGCCAATAATGCCAATGAAACCTCAGAACCAGTTGCTATCAGAATGATTTCACACTGATCTTTTGCTTGATCATTTCCATAAGCTAAAACGTATGCACCTTTAGCTGCCCCACTAGCGGGGGAGTACTTAGTTCGGTCAATTACTGGCAAATTTTGCCTAGAAAGTGCCAAGCCAACTGGTTGTGCCCGTTTAATTATTTCAGACCAACAAGTACTAACCTCATTTGCATCAGCTGGTCTAACAACTGCCAAACCAGGGATAGCCCTTAGAGCTGCTAAGTGTTCAACCGGCTGGTGTGTTGGGCCATCTTCGCCTAATCCAATTGAGTCATGCGTCCACACATATGTAACTGGAAGTTGCATCAGTGCCGAAAGGCGAACTGCTCCGCGCATGTAATCACTAAATACTAAAAAAGTTCCAGCAAATGGCTTTATCAGGCCATATAAAGCAGCACCATTTAAAATTGCGCCCATTGCATGTTCGCGGATACCAAAGTGAATCACGCGACCATAAGGATTAGCACCACTCATTTTACTATTTGCAGGTAAAAATGAGCCACCACCTTCAATAGTTGTGTTATTACTATCTGCTAGATCAGCAGAGCCTCCCCAAAATTCTGGCAGTGATTTTGCTATTTCTTGAATAACTTTTCCTGATGCAGCTCTAGTTGCAATCTCTTTGTCATTTGTAAAAGTTGGAAGTTCGCTATCCCAATTTAGTGGCAACTTCTTATTAAGTAAACGATCTAGTAACTCCGAACCCGCAGGGTTACTTTCTCGCCATTGCTGGTATCTACTTTCCCATTCTTTATAGAGCAGTTCACCACGTTTTTTCACACCCCTAGCGTGAGCAATAACATCACTTGGTGTTATAAACGATTGAGTTGGATCAAGTCCTAAAGTGATTTTTGTTAGCGCAACTTCATCAGCGCCTAGGGCTGACCCATGTGCCTTTGCAGTTCCGCTTGCATTAGGTGCTGGCCAAGCAATAACAGTATGCAAGCGAATTAGCACTGGCTTACTTGTTTGTGCAATGGCTTTTTCCATAGCTTTCTCTAACTTAACACGGTCAACATCTCCATCTGATTTGGTATCAACTTCAATTACATCCCAGCCATAGGCTTGATAACGTACTGACACATCTTCGGTGAATGCGAAATGTGTGTCACCTTCTATTGATATTCGATTATCGTCGTAGATAACCTTTAAATTACCTAACTCCTGTGTACCAGCAATCGAACTTGCCTCTGCACTAACGCCTTCTTGTAAGTCACCATCTGAACATAAAACCCAAATATTATGGTCAAATAAATCAGTAGTATTTTTTGGATCCAACATTCCTTTTGCATATCTTGCTGCCATGGCCATACCAACACCATTAGCAACACCTTGACCTAATGGCCCAGTAGTTGTTTCAACTCCTAATGTGTGTCCATACTCTGGGTGACCAGGAGTGAGTGAATTAAATGTTCTAAAGTTTTTCAGATCATCTAATTCAACACCGTAGCCGCAGAGGTAGAGCTGAATATATAAAGTTAGTGAAGAGTGCCCACAAGAGAGAATGAAGCGATCACGTGCTATCCAATTTGGCTTAGCTGGATTATGACGGAGAATTCTTTGAAAAAGCGTGTAAGCAACTGGAGCAAGAGACATAGCAGTTCCAGGATGACCATTGCC
>JAQCGQ010000074.1 GCA_027730465.1 Actinomycetota bacterium
AGATTACGCAAGCAACAACTAGTGGGCCAGCACATGGTCCACGCCCTGCTTCATCAACTCCAGCGATATTTTTAATTCCTGCTTTAAGTAGAGTTGACTCAATCATTTTAGCTCTAGGGCTTATCTTTGACTGAAACCTTTTTTAAATCCCCACCCGTTGGTATCAAAGCAATATTTGAAATAGGCCACACAATAAAAGTAGCACGGCCCACTACTTTGCTAAGCGGAACCATTCCATTATTTGCACTATCTGGGTGAAATCTTGAATCAGCGCTTGCGCCCCGGTGATCTCCCATAACCCAAACAAAGCCCTTTGGTATATCAACATTAAACTGCATTTCACTTGGCTTATCGCCTTTAAATATGTATGGCTCAGTTATAGAGACACCATTCACCTGCAGTTTTCCAGTAGCATCACAGCAAATCACATTGTCACCACCGACACCTATTACACGTTTTATCAAATACTGTTTTGCTGGGTCTGGTAATACACCGACTAAAATTAATCCACTCTTAATTTTTCCAGAAATTGTTGATCCATCTGATTCTGGTGAACTTCCAAGCCAATTATCTGGATCTGCAAACACAGCAACTTCGCCGCGTTTAATCTCACTAAATAAAGCGCCGAATTTATTTACTGCAATTCGATCCCCTACCTGCAATGTATTTTCCATTGAGCCAGATGGAATAAAGAAAAAGTGTAAAAAGAAAGTTTTAATTACTATTGAAATAATTAATGCAGAAACTACTACTAATGGTAGTTCGCGAAGGAACGAACCCTTCTTTGGCATAAGTTTTTAATTACTTAAGCTTGTGGGGTTTCTTCTGCAACTGCTTCAGCAGGTGCTTCTTCTGCCACTGGTGCCTCTTGCGTAACAGCTTCGACAGGTCCTTCTTGGGCAACTGCTGCTTCTTGCGCAACAACTTCCACAGGTGTTTCCGCTACAACTGGCACACTCTTTGCAGCTAAGCGTTCGACTGCTTTTTTCTTTAATGTTGTTGCACCATCTGCTGGTTCAGCCATTGCTTCTTTTACTGCTGCTTCATAAGCAACTCGCTTATCAATACGTACTGGCTGTGGCTTTAGTGTTCCTTCAGATCCTGGTAAGCCATTCGCTTTTTGATAATCACCAGTTATTTTTAATAGTGTAGTTACTGCCTCGGTTGGTTGCGCACCAACTCCTAGCCAATATTGCACACGCTCTGAGTTAACCTCAATCAATGATGGCTCAGAGGCCGGTGAGTAACGACCAATTTCCTCAATCGCTTTTGAATTTCGAGCAGAACGAGAATCTGCAATCACAATACGAAAATGAGGTGTGCGGATCTTGCCAAGACGCATTAACTTAATCTTTACTGACACAAAACTCCCTATTAAAAATTATTCGGCTGATTCTTTAGTAAACAGCGGGGGCGTCTACATCCAGAGCTAACCTTGCGGATAAATATTGCTATGGGTTAGAGGGTCCCACCAGCAGGAGGCTTATCTTGCCAGCATGAGGTGGTAATCCCAAATTGATCTAAATTCCCTCTTCTATTGCCCGCTTCGCTGGGTTGCCTGATCGAGATTTTTTCTTAATATTTTGATTTCCTGGTTTTGATTTTAATGTCCCACCCATTCCAGAGATAGGTGCTGCCATGCCAGATGGCATGTTGCCACCTCGCATTTGCCTCATCATTTTTTGGGCTTGTGAAAAGCGCTCAACTAGTGAATTAATTTCAGATATAGCTCTACCACTTCCGCGCGCGATTCGTGCGCGTCTAGATCCATTTAATACCTTTGGATTATTTCGCTCAAGCGGTGTCATTGATTCAATGATTGCTCTAGTTCTTACTAACTCAGACTCATCAAAATTTTCTATTTGTTTCTTCATTCCGGCAGTACCGGGTAATAAACCCATTAACTTGCTCATACTTCCCATATTTTTCATTGCCTCTAATTGTGATAGGAAATCTTCAAATGTGAAGTCTTCACCTTTATTGAATTTATCTTCAAGTTTTTTAGAAGTCGCCTCTGGCATTGCCCGTTTGGCACTTTCTGCAAGGGATGCAACATCTCCCATACCAAGAATTCGAGACGCCATTCGCTCTGGATAAAACAGGTCAAAATCATTTATTTTTTCACCAGTGGATGCAAAAATTATCGGCTTACCAGTTAGCTCAACAATAGATAATGCAGCACCTCCTCTAGCATCACCATCTAATTTTGTAAGTACAACTGCATCAAAGCCAACACCAGTCAGGAAATCCTTAGCGGTAATTGCTGCGTCTTGACCGATCATGGCATCAACTACAAAAAAGGTTTCATCTGGTTTAACTGCGTTCTTAACATCCTTAATCTGCTGCATTAATTGCTCATCAATACCGGTTCTGCCAGCAGTATCAATAATGACAAAGTTATGTAATTTTTCTTTTGCAAACTTAATTGAATCATTGGCAACATCAAACGCATTTCCAATGCCATTTCCTGGCTCAGGAGCAAAGACTGGAACTTTTATTGACTCACCAACAACTTGTAATTGGGTAACAGCATTTGGCCGTTGTAGGTCAGCTGCAACTAGAAGTGGGGTATTGCCATCGACTTTCAAATAATTAGCTAACTTCCCAGCAAGGGTTGTTTTACCAGCTCCTTGTAGGCCTATTAACAAAATGACAGTTGGCGGCGTCTTTGCAAAACGAACCCGTCTGGCTGAGCCACCTAGAATCTGGCTAAGTTCACTATTAACAATTTCAAAGATTTTTTGTGCAGGATTTGTACTTTTATTTATCTCATCAGATTGATCTCTTGACTTTTTGTAAACTCGATCGGAGAAAGATTCGGCAACACTTAGTACTACATCGGATTCAAGTAATGCATCTTTAATCTGTGCGGTAAAGTTTTTTAGATCTGATTCAGATACTTTCCCGCGCAGGCCAGAGAATATAGAACTTAATCTCTGGCCTAGCGCTTGGAACATGGAGGCATCTTACATTTTTTTAGATTGCTTCATCCCCGCTCTCACCGGTTCTAACCCGAATCACTGATTCAACTGATGTGGCCCACACTTTGCCATCACCAATACTTCCAGTTTTAGCTGCATCAGTAATTACCTTGATAGCCTTATCAGCAATCGTGCTACTAACTAACACTTCTAATCTAATTTTGGGAATTAGATCGACTTTATATTGAGCACCGCGATAAACCTCAGTTAAGCCCAATTGTCTACCAAATCCCTTTGCTTCAGAGACTGTCATGCCAGTTATCCCAGCACCAACTAAAGCCTCTTTTACTTCATCTAATTTCTGTGGCTTAATGATTGCAGTAATTAGTTTCATGAACTAAAACCTCCTCTTGAACTAGATGTTAATTCATATCCAGTTTCAGCATGTTGATCGTAATCAATTCCTGCGATCTCTGCCTCTGGTTTAACCCTAAAGCCAATTGTTTTATCGATAATAAAGCCGATAATTAAAGTAGCTATGAATGAGTAAGCTAGAACAAAGAATGCACCAAAGGCTTGCTTACCTAATAAGGTAGCTCCGCCACCATAAAAGAGTCCATCTAAGCCAACACTATTAATTGCGCTGCTACCAAATAAACCAATTGATAAGCAACCCCATAATCCGCCAATTAAGTGGACTCCAACAACGTCTAGGGAATCATCAAAATTAAATAGGTATTTGAGGCCAACTGCTAATGCACAGAAGATTCCTGCAAATAGTCCAATTAAAACAGCAGCCCAAGGTGCTACAAATGCGCAGGCTGGAGTTATTGCAACTAAACCAGCAACCACACCAGATGCCACACCAAGTGATGTCGGATGACCATCTCTTATTTTTTCAACTAGTAGCCACCCCAGAGCAGCAGCTGCTGCAGCAACTTGCGTATTTAATATTGCAAGAGCAGCAACACCGTTAGCACCTAATGCAGATCCGGCATTAAACCCAAACCAGCCAAACCATAGTAGGCCAGCGCCAACTAATACCAATGGCATTGAGTGTGGTCGCATTGATTCTTTACGCCAACCAATTCGTCTACCTAAAACTATTGCTAAGGCTAAACCAGCTGCGCCGGCATTAATGTGCACTGCAGTACCACCAGCAAAATCTTGAACGCCGCGAGCAGCTAAGAAACCTGCCCCAAGTACTGTATCGCCAACCTTGTTACCGAAGGCAAATACCCAGTGTGCTACTGGGAAATAAACTAAAGTAACCCAAAATGTTACAAATACTGCCCATGCTGTGAACTTTGTTCTATCTGCAATCGCACCTGAAATAAGAGCTGGTGTAATTATTGCAAACATCAATTGGAAAGCAGCAAAAGCTAATAGTGGAATCGGATAAACACCACCGTTATTTGTAAGTTCATTGACCGCACCTCCAAGTCCAGAAAGTGAAAATTCGCCATACCATTGGGAGTTATCTTTGTACCCAAATGCTAATTTGAATCCATAGATCACCCATAGAACACTTACGATGCCAATAGTTATCATTGACATCAACATCATATTCAGAACACTTTTTGCCCTGACCATACCGCCATAAAAAAGAGCAAGTCCAGGTGTCATTAATAAGACCAACGCTGTGCTTGCTAATACCCATGCGGTATCTCCGGTATTTAGTACTACATCTGCCATAGCAACTCCAATTCGCTAATTTTGATAGCGGTAATCGATTAAAGATTGAGTACCTCGTCATTGAGATGGGCAACTATGGCTTGGACAGGTTAAATCAAGTGTTGATTTAGATTTCGACGCCGTGACACTTTTACCCGAATTGTTAAGAGTATGTTAATTAATCAAATAGGCCTGCGATATACGCCTCT
>JAQCGQ010000075.1 GCA_027730465.1 Actinomycetota bacterium
ACCGATAATTCCAAATGGCACTGCCCAAATTGCAGCTTCTGAAACATCATCAGCTGTTCCACCATTTGCTTCATAGCGTTTTCTGCCAAGGGAAATTGCAACTAAAATTCCAACAATTATGCATAGCGCATAGTAGTGAAATGTTGCTGGCCCAATTGAAAATTGTGACGAACTAGGACTTGGTATTAAGGCAAGCATGGAAATTAAGTAGGAATACTACTTAACACCACCTGCAGCCAGTGCTGCCTTAAATTTAACTGGGTCGCCATACTCTGTATTTCGATCCAAATCCTTGCCATTAATTCGAATAGTTGGTGTGCTATTTACATTTTTACTAGCAGATGCTTCAGTTACATTGCGTGTCCACTTTACGTAATTACCTTCCCTTACGCACTGTTTAAAACTATCTGACTTGATTCCAATAGATTCACCGATTGCGAGCATCGTATCTCCTTGCCACCTACCAGAGTTTTCACTACCGCCTTGATTTTGGAAAAGTGCAAGGTTCATGTCAACAAATTTATTCTCATCTGCAGCACATGCAGCAGCATTGGCAGCAATAATTGATTCAGCACCAATAAAAGTTAGTGGGTGGAAAACTACTTTTGCTTTTTTCTGAGCAATTACTTCGCTTAAATAACCACCATGTAGGAGTTCAAATGTGCGACATGCTGGGCATTGGTAATCAACCCAAACATCAATTGTTGGCGTCGCAGTTGGGTTTAAAACGATTCCATAACCATCGGCTTCCGATACAGCTGCGGGGATCGCAAAATTTGAGCTAGCACGATTGCTAATAAAGGAAAAAATGATTCCAACAGCCACAATAAATACGACCATTCCAATAACTAAGTTACGTGTTCCCTTATCAGATCCATTATTCGCAGCCATTGTCTTCCCCTTTTTTTATCTCGTTATTTATTTCTCTATGGCAAATCTACCCTTAGGGTATAAATATAAGAAAATTCCCAGCGCCATTAAGCCTATGTCTCTAATAATTTCTGAGAGATATTTCGTATCTTCAGGGTCAATTGTGCCCCCACCACCAAAACATCCACAGTCAATACTCAGGCCTCTTGCCCATGCCTGGGCAATTGCAATAATAAATGCCAACATAGTTAAGGCACCTAATGCCCCTGAAATCTTTACTGTAACTCCAACAATTAAGAGCAGCCCTAGTCCAATTTCAATCCATGGCAATGTGTATCCTAAAAAATTTGCAATAGGAATTGGTAACATTTCATACGCCCTGACTGCCATCGCTGATTTTGGTAAGTTAGGTACTTTAAGAGCACCTGCTACAAGTAAAACAGCGCCTAGTATTAATCTAGCCAAAAGAGTTAGCCATGGTTGGGCAACTCTAAATTTATCTGCCACTTCGAACTCCTTCTGAAAGTGATTCAGCAAGTTGCTTAGTCTTCTTTAATCCTGACCTACCAGCTCCATGCTCTTGGATTACTTTAATAAAAGCAGAACCAACAATTACACCATCAGCATAGGATGCAACCTGACTAGCCTGTTCTCTATTTGAAACTCCCAAACCAACTGCTACTGAGGTTGTACTTGAACTTCGAATTCGATCAACTAAGGCACTTGCATTACCAGAAACAGTTGTTCTAGCCCCTGTTACTCCCATTAAACTTGCGGCATAAATAAATCCAGAACACTCTGAAGTAACTTTTGCTAAGCGTTCATCAGAAGTACTTGGTGCTACTACATATATCCGGTTTATCGATTCATTCTTTGCTTGATTCCTCCAAAGTTCTGACTCCTCTATTGTTAAATCTGGAGTAATCACGCCAGAACCTCCAGCAGTAGAAACTGCTGCCGCAAATTTTGCTGAACCGTACTTTTCAATTGGACTCCAGTAACTCATTACGACAGATGGAACTCCATGGCCGACGCTTTTTTTGAGTAGATCAAAAACTTCATCGACACCAGCACCGTTTGAAATCGCTTGCTCGGAAGCTGCCTGAATTACTGGCCCGTCCATAATTGGATCAGAGTATGGATAACCAATTTCGATCGCATCTACTCCACCGTCAATCATGGCTTTAATAATTAATTTTGATTCTTTTTGAGTTGGAAATCCAGCAGGTAAATATCCAATTAGCGCTGCTCTATTCTCTGATTTAGTTTTAATAAATAGCTGTTCAAGAGCAGTTGGCATTAAAGCGGCATTCCAAAGTATTCAGCAGCAGTCTGCACATCTTTGTCACCTCTACCAGAGAGATTGATAAGCAATATTGCTTCTTTACCTAATTCATTTCCAATCTCTAGTGCACCTGCCAAAGCGTGGGCGGTTTCAATTGCTGGAATAATTCCCTCAGACTTGCAAAGTAAAGAGAATGCATACATTGCTTGATCATCAGTAACTGGTCGGTACTCAGCTCGACCAATGTCATTTAAATATGCATGCTCTGGTCCAACACCAGGGTAATCAAGCCCAGCAGAAATTGAATGCGACTCAATAGTTTGACCATCTTTATCTTGTAATACGTAGGAGCGGGTGCCATGTAAGACACCGGGAGTACCACCTGAAATAGTGGCAGCATGTAAGCCAGTTTCAATCCCGCTACCGCCGGCTTCAAGTCCGATTAAGCGAACTGATTTATCATCTATAAATGGGTGGAAAATACCAATTGCATTTGAACCACCACCAACACATGCTAAAACTGCATCCGGCAATCTACCGGTTAGATCTAACACCTGTTGTCTGGCTTCAACACCAATAATTCTCTGAAAATCTCTCACCATGGTTGGAAATGGATGTGGTCCAGCAACAGTGCCTAACAGGTAATGTGTTGTTTCAACATTTGTAACCCAATCCCGCATTGCCTCATTAATTGCATCTTTTAAAGTCTTAGAACCCTGTGTCACTGGTACAACAGTTGCACCAAGTAATTTCATTCGAGCAACGTTTAACGATTGTCTTTTAGTATCAGCCTCTCCCATATAAACAACACATTCCAAACCAAATAATGCAGCAGCAGTTGCAGATGCCACACCATGTTGACCTGCTCCAGTTTCAGCAATAATTCTTTTCTTACCCATACGCTTTGTTAGTAGTGCTTGGCCAAGCACGTTATTTATTTTATGACTACCTGTATGGTTTAAATCTTCTCGCTTTAAAAGTATTTGAGCACCACCTGCGTATTCAGAAAATCTTTTAGCGTCAGTTAAAATACTTGGTCGCCCAGAATATGTTTTATGCAGTTCTAATAGCTCTGCTTGAAAACTTGGATCAGATTGAGCAGAAATATGTGCGGCTGATAACTCATCTAGCGCAGCAATTAATGCCTCGGGCACAAATCGCCCACCGTAAGGACCAAAATGCCCAAGTATGTTTGACTCCATACTTTGCAATACTTTGTCATTAGCCATAGTGGGAGTTTATAAGATCTTTACCGATTAAGAAGTTCTTTTATAGTATGAACTGGATTACCTGTTTTAACTAGAGTTTCACCGACTAAAACAGCCTTTGCGCCTAACTCTTGTACAGATAAGACTTGGGCCCTGGTGCTAATTCCAGACTCTGCCACCTTAAGTACCGATGCTGGGAGCTGGGGCAGAATTAACTCAAAATTCTTGTTATTTACTTCAAGAGTTTTTAGGTTTCTACAATTTACACCAATAATTTTTGATCCAATACCTACGGCAAATTCTGCCTCAGCTAAATCATGAACTTCAACTAAAACATCCATCCCTAATTCCGTTGCTAATTGATAAAAATCAATTAGCTCTGATTTTGAAAGTCCCGCAACTATTAACAGTAATAGGTCAGCACCTAAAATCCTTGACTCATACACTTGAAACTCTGTAACAATAAAATCTTTACGTAGTACTGGTAGATCTACCGCAGACCTAACTGCAATTAGATCTGCGATATTTCCTTTAAATCTTCGCTCCTCAGTCAAAACACTTATTAGATCAGCTCCACCACTTTGATAATCACGAGCTAGTGAAACAGGATTCTCTATGGCAGATAAATCACCTTTGCTAGGAGATGATCTCTTAATCTCGGCGATTAAACGCATTCCTTCTTTACTTAATGCTGCATATGCATTTCTAAGTTTTGGCGCATTTTCAAGCTGCTCTTTAAGTTGGGAAATTGGAACCTTCCGCTTTTCAACATCGTCAATAACACCTTCAATAATTGAGGTAAGAACATTTGAATCACTCATCAGTTGGATCAATCCCTTCTGAAAGAGAATTCCAAGTGTTTTTTTCTTTATGCTGATACTTATTAGAGTTTGCGCGTTTACTTAGCCTAGTAATTAGATAGACTGAGATCGCAACTAGAAGCAGGCTGGTAATAATTGAGGACTTCACATTAACCAACCATCGCATTTGCTGTGGCAATAGCACCTAACACTGCTGCAGCCTTATTGATGCACTCTTGATTTTCAGAAATTGGATCTGAGTCGGCAACAATTCCAGCACCAGCTTGTACGTAGGCGAGGCCATCTTTAATTACTGCAGTTCTAATTGCAATACAAGTATCTATATTGCCTGTGAAATGTGTCCTTGTGGTTGGTCCACCGTAGATGCCTCTTCTTGTTGGTTCATTCTCTTCAATAATCTCCATAGCTCTAGGTTTTGGTGCCCCCGATAAAGTACCCGCTGGAAATACTGCAAAAAGTGCTTCAATCGGTGCAAACTGTTTTGCTAACTTACCAACAACAGTTGAAACAATATGCATAACATGTGAATACTTCTCAATCTGCATAAACTCTGTAACTTCTACTGATCCTGCGCTACATACCCTTCCTA
>JAQCGQ010000076.1 GCA_027730465.1 Actinomycetota bacterium
TAAATCGGCAACATCAATTGCCAGAGGGGAGGACATGGGGAAATTATCCCATTAAATACTGTGAAAACTACTTAAGCAATACACCGAGTACTAGTAAAAATGAGTAAATACTGAGAAATATGATTGATGCTTGGAATAATTTGCCAGCATTTACCTCACTCGGCTGCTTGGTTAACTTAATTAACTGTCGCTTCCAACCAACAATAAGTAATAAAGTAATTACAAATAGCCAATTACTTAGGCCCGCACTTCTAATAACAAGTAATGAAACGACTACCATCGCTAGTGAGTGAAACCACATCTGAGTAATTACAGATCTAATTGGTGCAACTACTGGCAACATGGGTATGCCAGCGGCTGCATAATCATCCTTGTATCTAACGGCCAGGGCCCAAAAATGTGGTGGAGTCCAAAAAAAGATTAAAAGAAAAAATAACCAAGATGTAGCAGTTAATGAGTTTGTAACTGCAGCTTGCCCGATTAATACTGGCATACACCCCGCAATCCCACCCCAGACAATATTTTGTGAGGTATGGCGCTTCAGCGCAATTGTGTATCCGAAAACATAAAAGATGATTGCAAGTGCAGTTAGTAAGGTAGCTAGCTCAGTGGTAAAAATGTAAAAAATTACTAATGAAATACCTGAAATGACTGATGAAAAAAGTAAACCATTTTTCTTTGAGATCTGCCCAGTTGCAATTGGCCGCTTAGCAGTGCGTTTCATTAATTGATCAGTATCTGACTCAATTACCATATTAAAAGCATTAGCACCCCCAGCCGCTAATGTGCCACCTAATAAACTCCAAAAAGTTAAAGATAGATCAGGTATGCCATTGGTTGCTAGAAAAATTGCTGGAACAGTTGTTACCAATAAGAGTTCAACAACTCGCAACTTCATTAGTGATATATATTGTTTCATTTACCGCTAACCCTACCGCTGCTTTTTATCGGTTAGTTACTGAGGAATTGCTACTGGAGTATTTTCAACCGTTGGTGGTGTTAGTCCAATCACAACTGGTTTAGTAATTGTTCCAAGCATGCGATCTATTGCACTTCGTGCTGCATTCTGAAGGCGCTTTGTTCTACCCACACCATCTGCAATTACCACAAAGACATACTCTTTTTCTCCTGAAGTTGTGTAACCTGCTAAGGAAACGGTACGACGAGTTGAACCGGTTTTTGCTTTAACTATACCAACTGCCTGTGGGGCAGTTGTGTGATACCTGCCGATTAATGTGCCAGATTCACCACCGACTGGAAGTGAGTCATATACAACTTTAAGTTGTGGCTCACTCCTAATTTTAAGAAGAAGTTGTGAAACAGTTACAGCTGAAATTCGATTAGAACCACTGAGGCCAGATCCATCTACTAATTTCATTCCCTTGGTATCAATACCGAGTGCAGTAAGTTTTTCATTAGCCATTTCATTTAAACCATCTTTATTTAATGGATAGCCATTCTTTCTTGTTGCTAGCATTGCGAGTCGTTGTGAGAGCACGTTATCGCTATAGAGCAATGCAAATCTAATCATCTTAGACAGTGGTGGAGATTCAACCCCAGAGATTTTTTCTGTAATTAATGACTCAACATCAATGTTTTTGCTAAGTGGTTTATAAGCAACTGATGCTCTTCTTTTTAAAGCTTTTTTTGCGTAGTAAATATCAGATCTATTCACGCCTTTATAGATAAGGGTTATCTTTTTAAGTTTTTTATTTGAAGCAAAGGCAGCCTTAATTAGCCTTGGCATATAAGCGCGCTTATTAGCATCTCGGTACTTAGCATTAGAGGTCATCCAAGGATCATTTTCTCCCCAGATAACAAATACACCACGCTTTTTAGTTTTATATATTGCTGTTTTAAATACAGTATTTGCATCTAGGGTCATTGCGATAACTGCTGCGCTTGTTAGTTTTAACACTGAAGCTGGTGTTCGAGCTTTTGTTGAGCCACTTTCATAGATAACTTCGCCACTTGCCTTATCAATTAAAATTACCCCAGGATCTCCAAGATATTTTGAGTTAAGATAATTAAAAAAGGGTTTAGGTAAGGTCTCAACTGCATACGCTGGATTTGAATTAAGGCTAAAAAATAAAGCGATAATTAATGCGAAAGTGAGCCAGGATTTTCTCATCATCACTCCTTAACCCTTAAGGTTCACTCATGTCTGAATCAATCGTTGGTCCTGGTGAGTTCTACCAGGTTGTTGGCGTAGGGCCACACTCTAAACCATGGCCCACCGATAATCACTTTGATCAAGCACTCCTTGAGCATGGAGATATGAGAAATGTCTTAGATAAATACAGATATTGGAAGGTTGAAGCAATTGTCGCTGAACTTGATACCAAGCGACATGATCTACAAATCGCAATTGAAAATTGGCAACATGATTTAAATATTGGGTCAATTGTTAGAACTGCAAATGCTTTTAATGTGAGCGCAGTTCATATTGTGGGTAAGCGTGATTGGAATAAGCGTGGCGCGATGGTTACTGACAGATATTTAACTGTGCATCACCACGCAACCGTTGATGAGTTTAAAACATGGTGTGATAAAGAAAGCTTGCCAATTATTGGTATAGATAATCTGCCTATTTCAAAGCAATTAGAAAGTGCCACACTTCCTAAAAGATGTGTGATGTTATTTGGCCAAGAAGGTGCTGGGATGAGTGATGAGGGTGTGGCTGTTTGCTCAGTAGTTCTTGCTATTTCTCAATATGGTTCAACTAGATCAATGAATGCCTCGGCAGCTGGTGCTATTGCTATGTATGCCTGGGCAATGCAACATTTAAATCCAAGTAATCACCCAAAAAACTAATTTTCGTCAATTACCTCAACAACTGCGTCAAGGCGACGGGTGATTTCATTTGCTTCATCAAGGCGACCTAATTTCGTAAGTGTTACCGAGATTTTTCTCTCGATATCAATAATAAATTCAAAATCCTTAAACTCAGATTCAGTTACATTCTCTAGTACATTCTCAAGAGTCATCAGCGCTTCTTCATACTGCTCTGAAGCAATCTGAGCTTTACCTAATTCAAATGAGGAGTAGGTCTCTCGCCTATGATCATGGGCGGTAACAAAAACATCTAGTGATTTTTGCGCAGAAATTAACGCACCTTCGGCATCTCCTAACTCTGTTAGGCAGTGCGCAATCTTTTGATCACACCTTGCCACATTAATAACCTCTTTAAATTTCTTAAACAAAGCTCTAGATTCTTTAAATGCTTCGAGTGCCTTCTCGTAATTCTTTAACTCCCGATACGCACAACCAATTAAATGCATATCATTAGCAGCACCTGAATCATTTCCGTCTACTAAATGTTCCTGCACACATAAGTTCATGCACTCAATAGTTTTCTCATACTCTTTAGAGTTAAACCACCACTCACCTAAGGTGCAGGCAAGTTCGATTGCCATTGGTGATTTTGTTTCACGAAGTAGGTCAACTGCTTTACTCATAGCGTTCACTGCTTCATTCATCCGCTTTAACTGATTTAAGTTATAACCAATTGCTGAGTAAGCCTGGGCTAAGCCATCAGCTGGTGCGATTGCGCCAAGATCTGAATAAATATCTCGGGCAGTTTCAGCAAGTGCTAATGCTTCATCGTATTGCCCGCGAGCATAAATTCGCGCAGATAATTCGTAATATGTATTTGCTCGATCAAGACCTTGCACTTCAGGAATTCTTTCCCAAAGCATCTCTTCAGTAATAATTTCCTCTGAATTGATGTCGTCGTCGTCGGCCAAATTCTCTCCTGTAGGCTTAAACTGCTTTGGAAGTAAGACAACCCTAGCAATTAAGGCTGATAGGTGAGGGTGTAATTAACTTAATCCTCGATAGTGGCTGGGGATATTGAGCGTGGGTGGCTTAGATAAACCTGAGTATAATTTCCCCACGTGCGTTTCATAAATAATCCAAGCCACGACCTGACCTATGACGATGTGTTTATGGTCCCTTCCTATTCTGCTTTATCTAGCCGAATGGATGTTGATCTAACCGCCTTTGATAAAACTGGCACCACAATTCCATTAGTGGTCGCAAATATGACTGCAATAAGTGGTCGAAGGATGGCTGAGACAGTTGCTAGACGTGGTGGTATCGCTGTTATCCCGCAAGATATTCCACTTGAAATTGTTGCTGATGTAATTAGTTGGGTTAAATCTCGTCATATTATTTTTGACACCCCAGTTACCTTAAAACCAAATGAAACTGTGGCAGATGCCATTGATTTGATAACTAAAAGATCACATGGAGCATTAATAGTGGTTGAAGATGATGTTCCAGTTGGAATCGTTACTGAAGCTGATTGTGAGAATGTTGATCGCTTTACCCAGTTAAATAAAATTATGTCAAAAGATTTAGTAAGTTTAAAAGATGATGTAACCCCTAAAGAGGCGTTTGAGTTTTTAACTGATAAGCGCAGGCGTCTTGCCCCAGTGATTAATAAATCTGGAAAACTGGTTGGAATTATTACTCGCACTGGAGCACTTAGAGCAACGATGTATCAACCAGCAGTAGATGCTAATGGAAATTTAAAGGTTGCTGCCGCAGTTGGAATTAATGGGGACGTAGAAAAGAAAGCTAAGGCGCTCATTGCAGCAGGCGCTGATGTGTTAGTTGTTGACACTGCTCATGGTCATCAAAAGAAGATGGTTGATGCTCTTAAAATAATTAGAGCACTAAATCCGGTAATACCTATTGTTGCTGGAAATGTTGTTACTGCAGTTGGTACTAAAGA
>JAQCGQ010000077.1 GCA_027730465.1 Actinomycetota bacterium
AAATCAAAGCGCGAAACTGTTAATCGATTTTTATTCTTAAATTTAATTAAACTACTCACTTTAATTTCACCCCGCCAACTTTTACCCCGGTTAAATCAAGCTTAGCTATATTATTCGGAACTCCGTTTGGAAAGATCACCTTATTAGGATCTACTCGATTACCAGTCACACCAAATAAAGTTGAATAAATATCTCTAACACCAATACCAGATGTTGATGCACCAAATCCACCTTGACTAACCATCATTACAACTACATAGGTTGGATTCTCCGTTGGACCATAGGAGGCAAACCAAGATGTGTCATCTTTAGCACTACCATTTGGATTTTTACCAAATACCTGAGCAGTGCCTGTCTTTCCACTTACTGCAACTGGAAAACCAGCAAATACGCTACCTGCGGTGCCTCTTGTAACCACCATTCGAAGGGCTCGGTGAAGAAAATCCCAGGTACTTTGCTCTTCTTTAATTACATCAGCAACTTCTGGTTTAAACTCTTTAATTACCTTACCATCAGTATCAACTACTGCTCTAGCAACTTGTGGTTTGTAATAAGTTCCATTATTTGCAATTGCTGCATACATCTGGGCTAATCTAATTGGAGTCACCAAGGTATCTCCCTGGCCAATTGAAAAGTTAACCGCATCTCCTGCTCGAACCTTATTGCCATCAAGGCAGTTATCTCGAGCGATCTCAATTAAATACTCAGTCAAATCTTGCTTCTTAGCACGGTCTTTGTAGTTACAGTAGAAATCTTTATTCTGCTCATACCAATTTTGCTTCCAGGTGCGATTAGGTAAGCGGCCACTTAACTCACTTGGCAAATCAATTCCAGTAACTTTTCCAACTCCGAAAGCTTCAGCAGCATTGAAAAAGTAATCATTTGTGTTTGGTTTTGGCTTAAGTCCGCCATCTCTTACCCATTCATCATAGGCAATTTGATACCAAAGTGAGTCACAAGAAATTGCAAGGCCAACATCAAGTTTTATCCTGCCTGCGGCAACACTGCCAAAGTTGTTAAATGTGCGAGTACCGATTTCAACTGAAGCGGGGCAGTTATATGAAGCATCTAATGAATACCCAGCATTTGCAGCTGCAACTACTGAGACTGATTTAAGAGTTGATGCTGGTGCGAATAAACCTTGCAGCGGCCTAGATAAGGCTGGCACACCTTTTACTTCACTAAATAAATCCTCGGCCTGCTTAACTGTTAAACCCTTTTGCCAAATTTCTGGCTCATATGTTGGGTAAGAGGCCATAGCTAGTACTCGGCCAGTTTTAATTTCCAGCACTACAGCAGCACCAGAATCTCCTCCATAACCAGATGCTCTTGCACGTTTAACCGCAGCCTCAAGTGATCGCTCAACTCCGGCCTGTAACTTGGCATCAATATTTGTTACTAGATTATTTCCAGCAATTGCTTGAATATTTTTAGATTCCTTTGTAACAACCTCTTTACGATCGACTAAAAAGGTTCTAACCCCTGGAGTGCCACGTAAATATTGATTGTATTGAGTCTCTAAACCAGTTTTTCCAACTACCTCACTTCGGTAGTAATTTTTATCTAAATCTTTAAGATCATCATCAGTTACTGAGCCAACGTAACCTAAAACGTGTGCGATATTTTCACCCGCTAAGGATGGATAACTTCTAATTGGAACAGATGCAACATTAACCCCTGTAAATTGATCAGAATTCTCTATAATCTTAAGAGCCACATCTTGAGATACGCCACCCACTAATGGAATTGGCTGATACCTGCTGGCATTCCAACACCCAGCGCGATTATTTCTAGGTAATTCACCACATAACCTAGTGCGTTGATAAATATCAGAGTACTCAAGATTAAATAATCTAGCTGTTCTTGTAAGTACTGTTAATCCTTTATCAGATTGTTTATCTAATGCACTACGGTCGATAAAAACTACAAGTCCAGGTAATTCAACTACTAAAGGTGAGCCATTGATATCGGTAATCGCACCACGAATAGCAGGTGTAACAATATCTCGACTTTGGATACTAATTGCTGCTTCTTTGTATCTACCACTATCTAGTACTTGTAAATAAAACAACCTACCAAATAAGGCAAAAAGTAATGAGAAAACTAAACTTTGGAAAATTATTAAGTTTATCTTAGATCGCTGGCTCATACTCGTTCTCGATTAGTTAATAAAATCTTTCGTACTTTAAGAATTAATGGTATAAAGATAGGGGTAATTAGAAATGTCCAAAGTAAGTTAGAAAAAATTATGGATAAACTATGAAGTAATCCACCATTATTTTGACCCAATAAAGCTCCAATTACTATGAAAATTAACATCGAAACTGATGCCGCCACACTGACTAGCGAGGTTAAGGCAAGTGGGCGATCATTAAAGTCACCAACTGTTTCTCTATTTACTGAGAATATATAGCCAATAACTGTCATTGCTAAAGCCCACTGACCAAAGGGTGTCTGTGCTGAGGGTGCTAGATCCATAATTAAACCACCGATAAATCCAAAAACTAGTGAACCATTCCTATCCTCAAGTGATAAGACAACCATAAGAATTGCGATATATATTGAAAATCCGCCAATTGGAAAATTAATTCTAGCAATTAGGGAAGTTTGAATTAAGAAAATGAACAATAAAAATAATGAAGTATTAAGTACTCTAATACGACTCATACTAATCTCCTGGTGAAGGAGTTGGGGTCGGTGTTACATACACAGTTTGAGTTGGCTGCGGCTTTGGGATTAGAGAATCTCGCGGGTCACCTTTAGCTGCTGCGATTACAACTGCAACTACACTGATTTTTTCCAAATTAGTAATACTTTCTACATCAGCATTTTGAGTAATTGATGATGAGTTACTCTGCACAGTTGTGACAACACCAACTGGAACTCCTGGCACAAATGGTCTGTTATCGGCACTACCTCTAGCAACTAATGCATCACCTATCTTTATCTCACCAGTTGCATCAAGGAGTTCTAATAAATAGGTAGATCCACCTTTACCAGATAAAACACCAATACTTTGCGTGCCTGCGATTCTAACGCCTACCTTAAATGTTGGGTCACTCATTAATAACACAATTGAACTATTACTAGTAACAGATTTAACAACTCCCACTAAACCACTTTCTGAGATTACCGTCATGTTCTTTGTGACACCAGATCGGCTTCCAACATCAATTGTTACGGTTTTTTTAAAGGTTGCAGCTGACCCCCGATTAATTACTCGCGCTGCCACCACCTTATATCCCCCACGCCCTGCAAGGTCTAATACATTTCTAAGCTGGCTCAGCTGATTAACCATATCTTCATCTAATACTTGCTTATTTTTTAGTAAATCGATTTGCTTATTTAATTCAGTAACTTGCTTTTTTGATTGGCGAAAGTTTCGAACATCACTTGCAAAATTACCAACTGGTGAAAATAATTTACTAAATAAGTTTTCAACTGGTGAAATAACTGTTGAAACACCGTTTCTAATTCCGCTGACTAAATTAACACCACGAAGATCTAGTGTAATTAGAAATAGTGAGGAAACAAGTAATAAAACTAGTAATAGCCGCGAACGATTACCGCCTCTACTTGCCACAGGTAAACTCCCTTATAAATTAACGACGAGGTTCAGAGATTAAAACCTTCTCTAAGGCTTCAAACTCTTCAATACATTTTCCAGAGCCTTCTGCAACTGCTTGCAGAGGCCGCTCTGAAATATGAATTGGCATGCCAGTCTCGTGGCGCAATCTTTCATCTAGGCCACGTAGTAACGCACCTCCGCCAGTTAAAACAATTCCACGATCCATAAGATCACTAGCTAACTCAGGTGGAGTCTTATCTAATGTGTTTTTAACTGCATTAACAATTGCAGTAACTGGCTCCTCCAGCGCTTTTCGAATATCTGCAGATGTGACCAAGATTGTCTTAGGTAGCCCAGTTGCAAGATCGCGTCCACGAATTTCTGCATCTGGCTCACCTGGTAATGGGAATGCTGATCCAATAGCCATTTTAATCTCTTCAGCAGTCCGCTCGCCTAAAAGTAATGAGTACTCACGCTTAACCCAATTAATAATTGATTGATCAAGTTCATCTCCACCAATGCGGATTGAAAGTGCTGCAACTATGCCACCTAGAGAAATAACGGCTACTTCAGTTGTGCCACCACCAATATCTACCACCATATTTCCAGTTGGTTCATGAATTGGCAGATCAGCACCAATAGCTGCTGCCATTGGCTCCTCAATTATGTAAACCTTACGAGCACCAGCGGCGTAGCCAGCATCTTTTACGGCGCGCTGCTCAACGCCAGTAATTCCAGATGGAACACAAACAACAATTCTTGGCTTTGCTAAATAACGACGTTTATGAACTTTCTGAATAAAATATTTAAGCATTCGCTCAGTGGTATCAAAGTCTGCAATCACACCATCTTTAAGTGGTCGAATTGCAACAATGTTTCCAGGAGTTCTTCCAATCATTCGCTTTGCTTCAAGTCCAACAGCAAGAATTGCGCCAGTATCTTGATTGACTGCAACAACTGACGGCTCATTTAGAACAATTCCGCGCCCGCGCACATAAACTAAAGTATTAGCTGTGCCTAGATCTACCGCCATATCGCGGCCAATCCATGACATCCTGTTTTTTCCTTTAGCCATCTGTGCCTCTTCCTTTATTATCCTGA
>JAQCGQ010000078.1 GCA_027730465.1 Actinomycetota bacterium
AATTGAATCCTTTGCCATAACTGATGAGATATCCCAGGCGTATGAACTAACACCAGGTAACCAACCAAGCTCCTGATACTCATGAACTCCATATGAGAGAACTCCTGCTGCGACAATAATTAATGCCACACCTGTAACTGTAAAAAACTTACTCAAATTTAACTTTATTGAGCGGTTATAGATTAAGTAACCAAGAATTACTGCCAGCGCAAGGCCTGCGACTAAACCAATTGAGGCACTAGATGTAGCTGCGACAGTTTTAAAGTTTGTGTAAACAAATAAAGCGGTTTCAAGTCCTTCTCTAGCTACTGCAAAAAAAGCAACTGCAGCCAGTGCTAATGGGCCAGCACTTAGCGCATTATCGACCTTGCCATGGAGATCATCTTTTAAGGTTCTAGCTACTCGCTTCATCCAAAAAACCATCCAGGTAACTAAGCCAACTGCTAAAAATGATGTAGTACCAGCGAAGAATTGTTCACCGCGTTCTGATAATTCAGCAGAGGTGAAACTAAGAAAGCCGCCAAGGGCAAAACTTGCAGCAAGTGCGATACCTACGCCAGTCCAAATTGGGGTTAGTAGTTGGCGACGATCAGTCTTAACCACATAGGCAACTAGGATGCCGACGATTAGCGCCGCCTCTAGCCCCTCGCGAAGTGCGATTAAAAAGGTACTTAACATGGCTTGAGCCTATGCCTAGGGTGGGGAATTACGCAACTTAAGTGTTGCGTAATTGCTGTGATAATCCTTACGCGCTCGCCTCAGCCTCAGATTCAGTCGCAGTGGGCTCAACAACTATCACCGGCTCAATTGCATCTAACTTAGCTGCTATTACAGGGCCAACCTGTTCGATCTGCCAGGGGCGTGCTCCCATTTGAGTTAATTCCTTAATCACAAAGCTCTCATACTCGCTACGACTAGCAGGTGGTTGTTGCCAGCAAATCTTTTTGACCAATTCAGGTGTTACTAAATTTTCAGTGGGGATTTGAATTTGTTTTGATAACTCAATTAGGCCTGCTCTGGCATGAGTTAACCTGGCATATCCAAGAGGGTTCTTCTCTTTCCAAATCTTAATCGGTGGCATACTTTCTGAAGCAACTCGAAACTCAGGTTGTTGATCAAGGGGTGTCTTTAGCGAGTTATTTAAAACCTTAAGCCAGGTATGAAATGGCGGTGATTCTAATTTAGTACGCCAGCTAATTACTTTCGCAACGGCATCAAGATTATCTGGTCTAATAGTTGCAAGTTCAATAATTGCTAAATCACCTAGTACTCGCCCGGGTGCTATATCTAATTGCCTAGCAACTTCATCTCGGGCTAGCCATAGATCTCTAACAATTGTCATTGTCAATCTGTCCCGCACCTTATGCATGCCTGAGGTGCGCCGCCACCGATCTGCTTTTGGTTGATCTGAAAATTCATAGTCTTTATAGCTCTTTAGTATTGATGAAAAATCCTGCTCCGCCCATTTTAATTTCTTTTGTTCAATGAGTAGGTTCTCAATCACATTGCGAATATCTAATAAAATATCAACATCGAGTGCGGCATATGTAATCCACTCAGGCTTTAACGGGCGGATCGACCAATCAACTGCTGAATGCTCTTTAGCAAGGGTTAGCTCTAACAAACTTTCGGCTAAAGCGCCTAAGCCAACTCTTTCACAACCTGCAATTCGTGCCCCGAGCTCAGTATCAAATAGCAGGGTTGGCTTTAAACCAACCTCAATTAAACAGGGCAAATCTTGAGTGCTGGCATGTATTACCCACTCACAACTTGAAAACTGTGTATTAAATTTCTCCCATAATTTTGAATCTTTTAAGGGGATTGGATCAATTAAATGTAATCCGCCATTTTTGCGATATATCTGAATTAAGTAAGCTCGCTGGCTATATCGGTAGCCAGAAGCACGTTCGGCATCAATAGCAATAGGGCCACTACCGAGTGCTAATTGCTTAATTACTTCTTCAAAACTACTTTCATTTTCTACAAGAGCAGACATAGCGTTACGGGGTATTAGAAGCGGGGTACTCATTACCTACTGAGTCTAACTATTACGCGGAATTGAACTAACACCTTGCGGGATTGGCTCAAAACCAGCCGTCATTGCAAGTAGCTCAAGCCAAGCATTTACATGAGATAGTAAATGCTCGCCATCAGTTGGTGTCCATGACGCCCTGATCTCCATTTCAGAGTCTTCTTCTCGATCAGCTAAAGCGCCAAAGGATGCACTTGCAACTCTAGTAACTGTGCCACTTGGTGAAATAAATTCACAATTATTTTTCTTAAGTGCCTCAAGTAACCAGGCCCAACCTATTTCAGGAAGAAGTGGATCTGATGCCATTTCTAAATCAATTGCCGATCTAGCAAAAGTTACACACCGCCATTGTCCACCCCAACCTTCTTGGCTGGCAGGATCATGTAATAAAACAAATCGACCGGTTGCAGCATCCTCTAATACATCTGCAGTCATTGCTAATGCATGTGGGGCTAGTTTTTGAGGAGCTGGCACAGTTTCAAGCAAAATTTCACCCCGTGGCTTAAGTGCCAAAATAGGTGCAATTAATTGCTCAAAGCTTAATTTCATGAGTTAAGGATAAATTGGATATGGGGTAAGTAAGTGAAGGCGCGAGGAATTAGCGATAATTAAAAAATCAGGCCAGCGCGCTAGGCTTACTTATGGCGACTATTCTCGCTTTGTTCTCATCTTTGTTATGGGGCAGCGCTGATTTCCTTGGTGGCAAATTAACTAAGCGCTATCCAGCTTTAGCAGTTACAGCGCTTTCGCAAAGCTTTGGTTTAGTAACTGGAATTTTAATTGTTGTAATAAGTTCATCTTGGTTATCACCTTCTCTTAGTTGGAGCAATTATCTTCTTCCAGGTGTATTTGCAGGTTTACTAGGCTTCATTGGCTTAATTGCTTTTTATACTGGGCTTGCAACTGGGCAAATGGGTGTGGTTGCACCAATTAGCGCGCTAAGTGTTTTAATTCCGTTAACAATTGCATTTATAAATGGTGAAAAGCCAAACTCTATGCAGCTAAGTGGCATGAGTATTGCTTTAATTGGCGCAGTTTTTGCAAGTGGACCAGAGATTAAATCTGGTATGACTATTAGGCCATTAGTTTATGCGGTGATTGCAGCCTTTGGATTTGGAGGCGCAGTTGCTTTTATCGCTCAGGGATCTAGCTCAAGTGCCATTATGACTATGACAACTATGCGTCTTACAACATTTATTGTGTCTCTATTTTTACTAGCAAAATATAGAACTTTAGGTGGACTATCAAAGAAGAATATTCCAATTTTAATTGTTATTGGGGCAGCAGATTTTATTGCAAATTTGTTTCTAGGAGTTGCAACTACTAAAGGATTAGTTTCCTTAGCTGTTGTTTTAGGTTCACTTTATCCAATTGTTACCGCGCTGTTAGCGTTTAAACTACTTCAAGAGCGCTTACAGAAGGTTCAGTATGTTGGTATTGTATTTGCAATAACAGGTGTGGCATTTATCGCTGCTGGCTAAATTTTTGTATACCGTTCAAATTTATTTTCTTCGATAATTTCTTGGCCTACTAATTTAAAATTAGCAACAAGTTTATTTACTGAAATTCTATTTTCACCATCTTTTAATAAGTTAGTAGTTAAATGAAGATGATCAATTAAGCCTTGATCAATAAGATATTGAAGCAAAACTGGGCCCGCTTCTACTAAGACTTTTATGGCGGATGAGCTATCTGTTGGTGGAAAATTCTCACTTATTTCTTTAAATAATTGCGCAGGGGGCAGTGAGAACTGCTTTGCTAATTGATTTTTTGGCTGCAATCTAACCTTAGTGTGGGTCAGAATATAAAGTGGGATAGGTGTGCGCTTGTAGGGTTCGCGCCTAGCGGTATTGCCACCAATGATGATCAGATCAGATTCATCTCTTAACTGCTTAAAACGCTTTCGGTCCTCATCACTTGATAGTCCAATGGATGAGCCAGCTAAGGTGGTGGCCCCTGAATTGCCTACGATCAAATTGGCGGTGGTTATTAATGCCCTCATAGGTAGCAGGTTAGCGAGTGTCAGTGGCTACTCCTACTCTTTAACTATGATCATAAATTGTGGAACATGTGTAATGAGAGAGATCGCCTGTGGCGATTGTGTTATTTCAGTGCTACTTGAAATTAAGCCACTGCCGGGTAAAAACGCCGAACTCACAAAAGGTGATGAAGCTGCTATCAGTTTGCTTTCAAATGCTGGTTTAGTACCCCCTTTGAGATTTAAGGCAGGTCGAAATCTGAAACTGCGAAATATCGGATAAATAGCAAAAAAGATCTCGAAATTTGCAAAATTCTCAGCCCGCTACGCTTATGTTGGGTTGAGAATGCCGATCAATGATGGCTAGCCTTTCCGAATGAGAAAATTCCTACGATCACTTTTTTCTTTTTGTATCGCAGTAGCTGTACTGATGCCGATTTCAGCTAATGCTGCGCCAAATCTAATCGAGGTTCAGGGACGGGTAAGAGATTTACAGGAGCAGGCCACAACAGCTGCTGAAGGCGCGCAAGAGGCCAAAGTTACTTTGGCAAAATTAAAGAAAACTCTAGATACGGTGCAGCAAGAGGCAAGTCAGCAAGGAGCCTCAGTGACTGCAATGAACAAATTAATTGGTGCTATTGCAGCAG
>JAQCGQ010000079.1 GCA_027730465.1 Actinomycetota bacterium
CGCTTGCTAGGTGTAGTACTTTTACCTGATTTATGCCTTGATAACTCTCGGTTAACCTCACGAGTGACTTGTTGCTCCATTAAAGTATTGCGCTTATCGTGGGCTTTCTTACCCTTTGCAACTGCTATTTCAACCTTTGCCTTACCATCTTTAAAGTAAAGTGAAAGTGGAACTAGCGTTAAACCACCTGCCTTAATTACCCCAGCGATCTGAGCAATCTCACGTTTATGAAGTAGTAACTTTCGATCACGACGTGGCGTGTGATTAGTCCAGCTTCCCTGGTTGTATTCAGGGATATGAATGCCACTAACCCAAATCTCACCATCTTTAGCCATGGCATAGCCATCAGTAAGTGATGCCCGCCCTGCCCTAAGTGATTTAACCTCAGTGCCAGTTAAAACTAAGCCACACTCATAAACCTCTTCAATAAAATAATCATGGCGAGCGCTTTTATTTTGGGCAATTACTTTCTTGCCAAGCTCTTTAACCACAGTGACCCCCAATCTTTTTTGAGGAAGTAATTAAACCTTTAGGTATTTACGAAGAGTTATAATTGAAGCAACACTTGAAACAACTAGGCCAGTAAGTAGTAACCAAGCAGAGGCAACCCAAACATCTCGCCAGGTGAAGAACTGAGTAAAGGTTAGAAGGGGTGCAACCTTTGAATCAACTACCGCTTTAAAGGCAACTAATACTCCAGTTGAAACTGCCCAACCGGAGAGGGCAGCAAATATTCCTTCAAGAAGAAATGGTAATTGAATAGAAAAACTAGAGGCACCAACTAATTTCATAACTCCAGTTTCACGCCTTCGATTAAAGGCAGCAATTCTTAGCGTGTTACTTATTAATAAAGAGGCGGTAAAAACTGAAGCAGCACCAATTACTAGTGCGCCATTTCTAAGTACTGCTAATAATCTAAAAAACTTCTCAAGTATTGCCCGCTGATCCTGCACAATATCAACACCAGGCCGTCCTGCAAAAGCACTTTCAATTACGGCAAACTTAGTTGGATCTTTAAGTTTTACTCTAAATGACTCTGGAAGTTGATCTGCTGTGACATTTTGCGCAATAGCAGAGCCTTTAAATCTTTCTCCAAAACGCTTAAATGCTTCCGCCTGTGATTCATAATAAACCTCGGCCACAACTGGCAGCACCTGCAGATCTTTTTTAATTTCAATTTTTTGCTCTTGGGTAATTACGCCCTTACCGCAAGAGGCACTTTCAGAGAGGGAGCCACATAAAAAAATTGAAACCTCGATTTTGTCATACCAATAATCCTTCATTACTCGCACCTGGGAGTTAGCAAGTAAGCCAACACCAAGTAGTGATAGCGATATTGCCACAGTAATCATTACCGCAAAGGTCATAGTTAAATTTCTACGCAGGCCAATGCCCACTTCACTCATTACAAACTTAGCGCGCATCAGGTAACCCTATCTTTTTCATCACTTTATTAACCGGTATATCCGTAAACACCGCGAGCCTGATCTCGTATTACACGACCACCCTCTAACTCAATAACACGCTTGCGCATTTGATCCACAATTCCAGCATCATGCGTTGCCATCACAACGGTTGTGCCCTCACGGTTGATGCGATCAAGTAATTTCATAATTCCAACTGAGGTGGCTGGATCAAGGTTTCCAGTTGGCTCATCGGCAATTAAAATTGTTGGCCTAGATACATAAGCTCTGGCAATTGCAACTCGTTGTTGCTCACCACCTGATAACTCATTTGGCTTTCGGTCCCCTTTCTCTTCAAGTCCAACTAACTCTAAAACTTCAGGAACCTCACGACTTATTTGTTTATTTGAGTAACCTAAAACATGTAATGTGAAGGCAACATTTTCAGTAACAGTTTTATTAGGAAGTAATCTAAAATCTTGGAAAACTGTGCCAACTTGTCGGCGTAGCTCTGGCACTTTATGGGTAGCTAAGGTGCTTAAATCTTTACCTGCCACATGAATTATTCCCGCAGTAGGTCGTTCCTCGCGAAGAACTAATCTTAAAAATGTTGACTTACCAGAGCCAGATAACCCAACTAAGAAGACAAACTCACCCTTGCTAATATCAAGGTTTACACCATCAAGGGCGGCTTTTTCAGTCTTTGGATACATCTTGGATACATTTTCAAACTTAATCACAGCCTTAAACCCCTTTAGTAGATCAACTCGCGCATCAGATAGTAGTTTAGATAAGTAATCACCCATCTGTGGTGATTTAGCGCTAATTTCAGATAATTATTGCTGGGAATTTAGCCAAATGCTGAGATTACTCACGTTCTTTTCGCCACTTAATACCAGCTTCAATAAAACCATCAAGATCACCATCTAACACCGCAGATGGATTGCCAACTTCAAAATCAGTTCGTAAATCTTTGACCATTTGATAGGGAGCTAAAACATATGATCGCATTTGATTTCCCCAAGAGCCAGAGTTATCACCCTTTAGTGCATCCATCTTTGCTCGCTCAGCTAATCTGCGTCGCTCTAATAATTTCGATTGCAGAACTGCCATTGCAGTTGCTCGGTTTTGAGTTTGTGATCGCTCATTTTGACAAGAGACAACAATGCCAGATGGTGTATGAGTAATTCTTACCGCCGAGTCTGTGGTATTAACTCCTTGACCACCAGGACCGGAAGAGCGATAAACATCAATTCGTAAATCTTTCTCTTCTATCTCTATGTGATCACTTTGCTCAACAACTGGTACTACTTCAACACCAGCAAAAGATGTGTGCCTTCGAGATTGTGAATCAAAAGGTGAAATTCGAACTAAGCGATGAGTTCCTTGTTCAACACTTAAGCGGCCATATGTATATGGCGCGCTAATTCGAAAGGTGGTGGATTTAATACCGGCTTCTTCTGCATATGAAGTTTCTAAGACATCTATTTTGTAATTATGACGTTCACAAAATCTAAAATACATCCGCATTAACATCTGCGCCCAGTCAGCTGCTTCTACTCCGCCAGCCTCTGATCTAATTGTCATTAGCGCATCTCGTTCATCATATTCACCACTTAATAAAGTCTGCACCTCAAGTTCATTAATAACCCTAGTTAAGTCATCTAGCTCTTTATCAATATCTTTAAAGGCTGCCGTCTTATCAGTTTCAGCACCGGCTAGTTCAACCATTACTGGTAGATCATCTAACCTGGTTCTAATTGAGCTAATTTTATTTATGGTTGATTGCGCCCTAGATAACTTACTAGTAACTACTTGAGCTTTTACTGGATCATCCCAAAGATTAGGTGCACTTGCCTGCTGCTCTAGCTCGCCAGCGGTCGTAATCAATTTGGGCAGGTTTAATACCTGTTCAATTGATTTAAGAGTGATATCGATCTTTGTGATCTCATCTTGATACTCACGGGCGGCCATAGGCTAGAGGATAATCTAATTAGGGATGTATTCCGAACTTGCGCCGATACTGGTAGTGATCTTTAACTTATCTAACTCATTTAGGTGAAAAAACGGGATATCAATTGGCAACTGAGCAGTAATTGAAATCTGTGCAGTAACTTCATAGAGATTGCAATTAAAGTGCTCAATATTTATTACTTTGCCTGAAACCTGAGCCCCTTAATTAGGGAATAAAATTTACTACTTGCTTCTTGGCAATCTAATGGAACTCGTTTCTTGCTATCAAATCTATTTATTTCACCGTAATAGAAAAGCAGATTAATTGAGTGGGCAGCGCTATTTATTGCAGCCTCACCAATATTTGTAAGCTCTTTTTTAGCCGCATAAGCTGCTGAAATATTTATTGATATAAAACTTAAAGTCATAGCAATTAGGAAAAAACCAAATGAAAGTGGGATTAATGAGCCTCTATTTTTATTATTAAGCCAACTACCTATCGCCATAGATCAACATACTCACTAGTGGAGGCTTTATCTTTTAAGCCAACTGATATTGTGGCAGTCACCCGATTTCCTCTACTAAAACAGGGATAATTTGAACAAGAAATTCTTAACTCAATGCTTCTATTTGCTAACGCGCTAGGTGAAAGATTTGCTTTATAAAGGTTAACTACTTGATAGGCCCTAATGTTGGCTAAATCTTCATTAGGGCTAGTTACATAAGCTCTAATCACTTGGCGAGCTAGATTCTTACTCTCAGCAATGGCCATTGATCTACTCTGCATAGTGGTGATGAGAAGTAAAAAAGCGGTAAAAAACGGCAATGTAAATATTAAAAACTCTGCAATCGCTGAGCCAGAGCTAGAGTGTTTTAAATAATTAATTATGCTCATCTTCATCTACTGCAATAGAAATGACTTTTTTACTTGCCAAGCTATTAAAATCAATAAATTTTTGAGTATTAGATCTAACTTCAAGTAATAGTACAGATCCACCTCCCACTAATGGATAACTTACATAACCACTACCCTCACCTAAAATAGCTGCCTGAGTTAATTCTGCTTGAGATAAATGAATTTGTTTCATTAAATTAAACTGAACAAATACCAGCTGAAACATTATTAGAAAGACAAACACCTGAGGAATTATTGTTACAAAAGACTCGACTGATCCACGGCTTTTGCCTAATAAAAGCTTGCGCAACTACCTGATACCGCCCATTGCATCTAAGGAATTGCGCAAGATTG
>JAQCGQ010000080.1 GCA_027730465.1 Actinomycetota bacterium
TCTAGAAGGTTTAGTTAAATCAAGAAACATTACTTACGTGCAGGGATCTGGCAAACTGATCTCTAAAAATACAATTGAAGTTAATGGCGAAAAATACACCGGAAAAAATGTCATATTAGCAACAGGTTCATTTCCAAAAACATTACCTGGTCTTGAAATTGATGGTAAGCAGATCATGACTAGTGAGCAAGCAATGCATCTAGATTATGTTCCAAAATCAGTAATTGTTTTAGGTGGTGGCGTAATTGGTTGTGAGTTTGCCTCAGTCTGGAAATCATTCGGTGCTGAAGTAACAATTATTGAAGGACTCACTCATTTAGTAGCCCTTGAAGATGAATCATCAAGTAAACAACTAGAGCGAGCATTTAGAAAACGTGGTATTAACTTTGAGCTTGGCGTTAAGTTTAAATCTGCTGAGCGCGGCAAGAAAGATGTGACAATTACTTTAGAAGATGGTAAAAAATTTACTGCCCAGGTCCTCTTGGTGGCAGTTGGTCGCGGCCCAGTCTCTTCCGGCTTAGGTTATGAAGAAGCTGGCATAAAGATGGACCGGGGTTATGTTTTAGTAGATGATAAGTGCCAAACAAATGTGGCAGGTATCTGGGCGGTAGGAGATTTAATTCCAACTCTGCAATTAGCCCATGTTGGTTTTGCTGAAGGAATCATGGTGGCTGAAGAAATCGCAGGTTTAAAGCCAAGAGCAATTAATTACGATGGTGTCCCACGTGTTACCTACTCTGAGCCTGAGGTGGCATCTGTTGGCCTTACCACCACCGCGGCTAAGGCTGCTGGTCATGATGTAGTTGAATTAAATTATGATTTGGCTGGAAATGGAAAGGCTAATATCTTAAAGACCGCTGGATCAGTGAAATTAGTTGCACAGAAGAATGGACCAATCTTGGGAATACATATGGTCGGCTCTCGAGTCGGTGAACTTTTAGCTGAAGCACAGTTAATTTATAACTGGGAAGCAGATGCCGGCGATGTTGCCCAACATATTCATGCCCATCCAACCTTGTCTGAGGCAATGGGTGAGGCACACTTAGCCCTGGCCGGTAAGCCATTACATGCTCATGGTTAGGAGAAAACAAATATGACATTTTCAATAACTATGCCAGCACTTGGTGAATCAGTAACTGAAGGAACTGTTACCCGTTGGCTTAAAAAAGAGGGCGATCAAATCGCAATCGATGAACCTTTATTAGAAGTTTCTACCGACAAAGTTGATACTGAGATTCCATCTCCAGTTGCAGGAATATTACAAAAAATTGTTGTCCAAGTTGATTCAACTGTGGCAGTTGGCGCAGAGCTTGCTGTAATTGATGAATCATCCTCTCCCGCAAAAGCTGCCGCTCCTGCCCCAGTTGTTGCAGCAACACCTGTTGTTGAACAAAAACCTGTAGTCACTGCCCCCGTTGAAGTAACTCCTGCTGTTGTGCAAAAACCGGTAGTTGTAGCTCCTGTTGTTGCACCTGCCCCAGTTATCAATGCACCGGTGAATACCACTAGATCAGATGATGCTTATGTGACACCAATTGTTAGAAAACTTGCTGCTGAAGCTGGCGTTAATCTCTCCACAATTACTGGAACTGGTGTTGGCGGTCGAATTCGTAAGGAAGATATTTTAGCTGCCACTCCCCGCGCAGCTACTACACCTACTGCAACTTCTCTACCTTCAACTCAATCAAATTACACACCAGCCGCTTCACCTTCGCACTCAGCGCCAATTACTGCCTCACCACTTCGAGGCACAACCCTTTCAATGTCAAGGTTGCGAAAAGTAATTGCAGATCGAATGGTTGAATCATTAAAGATTTCAGCTCAATTAACAACGGTGGTTGAAGTTGATGTAACAAAGATTGACCGCCTGCGCGTAGCTGCTAAGGCATCCTTTGAAGCTAGAGAAGGGGTTAAATTAACCTTCTTACCATTTTTTGCTGTTGCAGTATGTGAGGCATTAAAACAACATCCAGTTTTAAACTCATCAGTTGAAGGTGATCAAATTACTTATCATGGCGCCGAGCATTTAGGTGTTGCTGTAGATACTGAACGCGGATTATTAGTTCCAGTTGTTAAAGATGCTGGAGATTTAAATATGGGAGGGATAGCAAGGCGAATCTCAGAGGTTGCATCTCGCACTAGAGAAAATAAGATCACTCCGGATGAACTAGGTGGCGGTACATTTACGATTACTAATACTGGTTCACGTGGTGCGCTATTTGATACACCAATTATTAATCAACCACAGGTTGCAATCCTAGGTTTAGGCGCCGTGGTTAAAAGACCAACAGCTGTAAAAGACACAGATGGCGGTGAAACTATTGCAATTCGCTCAATGATTTATCTGGCTCTTTCTTATGATCATCGAGTTGTAGATGGCGCAGATGCTGCCCGCTTTTTAGTAACACTAAAAGAAAGATTAGAAGAGGGCCGCTTCGAATCTGATTTAGGATTATAATTTGTCAAAGATTACTTCGGTCGCCGTAACTGGGGCATCTGGCTTGATAGGTAGCGCACTAGTTGGCCAACTTAAAGTTGATGGATATCAGGTTAAAAAACTAGTAAGGCGATCACCTAGAACATCAGATGAGGTGAGCTGGGATCCAATTAAAGGTGAGATTGATCTTAAATCTTTAGAGGGTGTTGATGCTGTATTTCATTTAGCTGGCGCTGGAGTTGGTGATAAACGATGGTCGGCTGCTTACCGTTCGCAAATATTAAATTCTCGTTTACTCAGCACAACCACAATTGCGGCCGCTTGTGAGAAATTACAACCTGAAGTATTTATCTCAGCTAGCGCAATCGCTTACTACGGTGAGACTGGAAATCGATCAGTAACTGAAGCAGATCGTGGCGGTGAAGATTTTCTATCAATAGTTTGCCGTGAATGGGAGGCGGTGGCTGATCTTGCCCCAAGTGTTAGAACAGTTAAATTGCGAACTGGTTTAGTACTAGATCCAACTGGTGGCGCTTTAGGACGAATGATTCCATTGTTTAAATTTGGGCTAGGTGGAAAATTAGGATCTGGTAAACAATGGTGGTCCTGGATTACATTGCATGATCAAATTAGAGCGATGCTCTTTTTAATGAACTCGAAAATTGAAGGCCCGGTTAACTTAACCTCACCTAATTCTGTAACTAATCAGGAGTTCACTGCCGCGTTAGCTCTTGCAATGAAGCGACCTGCAATATTTCCTGCCCCAGTCTTTGCCCTGCGCGCAGTATTGGGCGGATTTTCAACAGAGGTATTAGGTTCTAAAAAAGTAATCCCACAGGTTTTAATTGATAGTAAATTTGAGTTTGCTTATCCTCATATCACTTCTGCGCTAGCGGCTTTAGTTGACTAAGATTTTTTCTCAAACTGCAGTTTAGAAGGCCACCAAACCTTTGGTCCAATTACGTGCACTAGCGCTGGCACGAGTAATGATCTAACTATTATTGTGTCTAGTAAAACTCCAAATGCGACTGCGAATCCAAGCTCTGCAAGAAATACCAGCGGCAGAACACCTAAGACAGCAAAGGTTGCAGCTAAAACAATTCCAGCAGAGGTGATTACTCCGCCAGTAACAGTTAATCCTTTAATCACACCTTTGCGTGTGCCAATTTTTAAGGCCTCTTCCCTAACTCTTGTCATCAGAAATATGTTGTAATCAATTCCTAAGGCAACAAGGAAGATAAATGCAAACAATGGGAATGAGGCATCTGCGCCGGCAAAGCCAAACACATGCTCAAAAACTAATTGGCAAACTCCTAATGTGGCCATAAAGGATAAAACCACTGTAAGAAGAAGTAATAAAGCTGCTGCAATACTTCGGAGCAGTAATCCTAGAATTAAACCGATAATCAAAAGCACAATTGGAATAATTAGCCGATTATCTGCGCGAGATGCCACATCAGTGTCATATTGAACAGCAGTACCACCACCAACTAAAATTTCCTTATCAATTTTGTGAACCGCTTCCCTAATTATTGGAATGGTATTACGCGCCTCAACCGAATCTGGTGCCACTTTAAGGGTTGCATTTAATAACACTTTGCCCTCAACCACTTTAACTGGCGGAGTTGGCGCACCTGGAATTTTCTGACCAGCAACTACTGGTTCAACAAATGCTACATTTGCGATTGCACCTAAAACATTGGTCACTGCAGCAATGTCATTCTCCTTGATAACTACTTCAACTGGTGAACCTTCACCCCCTGGAAAATGTTTACCTAGCTCCTCCAGACCAATTACTGAATCTGTTCGGGCGGTAAAAGCTTCGGTGTTTGCTAGCCCATCTGCTTTTAATGTGAATGAGAACCCAGCTAAAATTGTTAATAATAGGGCGGTTGAAATCCAAATTCGCTTAGGATTTTTTTCAACAGCTCTACCAACTTTTGACCAAGTGCCACTTAACTGTTCATCAACATCATCAAATTTTGGAATCTTTGGCCAGAATATCCATCTGCCAAATACCACTAACAATGCTGGAAGCAGCGTTAATACTGTGACCATCGCAGCTGCAATTCCAATTGCGCCAACTGGTCCAAGACCTCGGTT
>JAQCGQ010000081.1 GCA_027730465.1 Actinomycetota bacterium
CAAACATTTCATTATTAGCCATGTGCCATAATATATTAAAGATTATTGCGGAGATCTACTGAGAATTATTCAAACAGATAGTAACCCAAATCCACCTAGGCTGGATTTAAGCGGGGCTCTCTTATTTACACCTTAAATTCACCCCACCGCAATCAACGCCAGTGCCCCATTAGTTGCAGCGCTCCCCACCCAGTTAGCTAGGGATGGTTTTTGATGGAGCAGTTTTATGGCAATTAGGACAGATAGGGCAGTGGCAGATGCTATGAATATGCCCACCTTGCTTAACTCTAAGTTGTTGATTGCAACCATAAATAAGATGTTTGAGATGATCTCGCATCCATGTACTACTTTTGACAAGTGGCGTTTGGTTCCACTAGTCAATGACAAATATGATGTTACAGACTGCATTCAAATTTTTTTAAATTCAATCATAGGAGGAAACCATGAAAATTGAGCATATCCAAAGTAAAGAGGCACCAGCTCCAGGTGGTTCATACTCGCACGGTGTAGTTGCAAATGGCTTTCTTTACACCTGTGGCATGGGTCCAATAGATCCAGCAACTGGAAAAATTGTTGATGGTGGCATTGCTGAACAAACCCGACAAACCTTGAAAAATTTAAAAGCCATACTCGATTCAAAAGGTGCAAAGTTTGAGAATGTTGTAAAAGTAACTACTCATTTACAAGAAGTTAACCGTGATTTCAAGGGTTACGATGAGGTATACCGTGAATTTTTCACAGCACCTTTTCCAGTTCGTACGACAGTAGGTTCAGATTTAATCAATATCTTGGTTGAAATTGATTTTGTGGTGGCGTTGTAACAACTGGCTGTCAGTAAAGTTCTACTTAGCTGATTCAGATTCAGAGCCATTAAAAAAGTATTTTACCTCCAGCCACAAAAGAGTCATCATTTATGACCGGCTCCATCGTTACCGCAGATGGTGGTTACTTAATTAAGAATTAAACTTGTAAAAGTGGCGCTGTAGCCACCCGGCGCAAGAAAGCATCAATTAACTCAGCGGCCCGCAGATTACTTCCTGCCTCTTGCTGCAAAGTTTGCGCTCGAAGCTGGGTGAGATCAACACCCTCACCAGTAATTTCAACACAACCACTTTCGCAGCTAAGCCAAGCCTCTAAAACTTGCGGATCAACCTCTGGATGAAATTGCAGAGCAAGAGTTCTTCCCATTACAAATGCTTGAACTGCAAGCGCGGTCTTTGCAATCTCAGTTGCACCTTTTGGGCTTTGCCATCTATCCCAGTGGTAGGCAAACCAGGGACCAGTTGAAATTAAAGTTTTATCATTTGATTCAATCTCAATCCAACCAACCTCAGCCTTTGGCGCTTTAGCAACTGAGCCACCTAATGCTCTAGCCATTAATTGACCACCAAAGCAGATGCCAAGAATTGGAATACCATCATTATGTGCTTGTTTTAACTTCGCTAACTCAGGAAGTAACCAATTACCAATTCGATCATCCTCATACGCTCCATATGGAGCACCCATCGGAACTAATAAGTCATACTCATTAAAGTTTGGAAAGGTGGTGGTGATATTTGGAGAGTCGTAATTAGCTTCGGGAACAATTAAAAACCGCTCTATTTCATACCCATGTTTTTCAAGGGATCGCCAGATTGGCCCACCCAGTGAGATGTGATCATGTTCAATGAATAAGGCGCGCATTGCCTTACCTTACGCCAAAAATATAGGTAATCTAATTAGAAGAATTTGTTAAACTGATCTCAAAACTGCAGTTACCTTACCTAAAATCACCGCATCATCTGCTGGTATGGGTAGGTAATCATCATTTTCAGGCAACAGCCAGAAGTGGCCATCTTTTTTCGACCAGGTCTTTACAGTTGCTTCACCATCAATCATGGCGGCAACCACCTCACCCTTCTCAGCTGATTTTTGGGCACGAATAACTACATAATCACCATCGCAGATGGCAACATCAATCATGGAGTCACCTTTAATCTGCAACATAAATAACTCACCTTTACCAACAATTGATTCTGGAAGTGGCATTACCTCTTCAACTATTTGTTCTGCCAAAATTGGATTACCTGCGGCGATCTTTCCTACCAATGGAATTAATCTAGTTTTATCTTGTGGGGCAGCATGTCCATCCTCACCTGGCAGGGTGATCTCAATGGCGCGGCCTCTAGCAGCATCCCGTCTGATCCAACCTTTTTCTTCAAGAATTTGCAGTTGATAGGTGACGGATGCGGTGGAGGCAAGACCTGCGGCCTGGCCAATCTCACGCATAGAGGGTGGATACCCCTGGTTCTCAACTGCATGCTTAATAACTGAAAGGATCTTTAACTGCCTTGGGGTCAGCCCATTGTCATCAGCTGGGCCATCAGGCAGCTCGGAGAGCGGCTTTTTACTTGAGGTTTTTGCCATATCCCAAGGGTAGCAGGGGTGGGCAGAAAAATCAAACATTTGTTCGATTTAAACTGGACAATGTCAGTGGCCTAGTGTTTAATACTTCTATAGAACAGGTGTTCGAATCCCCTCGAGCACTGGTTATCAGGAGAAGAAAATGAAGGCAAGACAGGTGAAGCGATTGGCAAGAACAGGTTTATCAATATCGCTATTAGTATTGATTGGCGCTGGTTTTAGCACCATTTCATCGGCTAGTGATAAAAGTGATGCAGCTATTTCAAGTAGTGAAAGTAAGTATGTACAGGTCGTGGTAACACCAGGTGAGAGCCTTTGGTCAATCGCTGCAATGGTCGCCGGGGATGCTGCAATCCAATCTGTGGTTGCCGTTATCGTTGAGGTTAATCAGCTAAAGAGCGCTGATGTGCCAGCGGGTACAAGGTTGCTAGTTCCAACCTTCTAGAAAGTTTGATCAGCAAAAGAGGAATCTGCCTATTTGCTACGCCTAGAGAAAAAATTTAGCCAAACACGCCGATTCAGGTGCTTTTAAACTCTCAAGGGCGGGTCTATGGTTCACCCAACATATAGGGGTGATTACGCGTATGGCTTCCATAAGTAGTAGTTTTCTGCTAACGTGCTCTTCCCCCGCTTAGCTAAAAAGGAGAAACCCCTCGTGATCTGCCCCTTCTGTCGCTTTGATGATTCAAGAGTGATTGATTCACGTCCAACCGATGAGGGAAATCAGATCCGCAGAAGGCGTGAGTGCACCAGCTGCGGCCGCAGGTTTAACACCGCTGAGAGCTCCATCCTTTTAGTTATTAAAAGATCAGGTGCTACTGAGCCTTTCTCACGTGAGAAGGTAATTAGCGGTGTTCGCAAGGCATGCCAAGGCAGGCCAGTAAGTGATGATGATTTAGCCCTACTTGCTCAACGGGTTGAGGAATCACTTCGCTTAGATGGTGTGGCAGAGGTTGAAGCCCAAGAGGTCGGCTTAGCTCTTCTTGCCCCCCTTCGTGAACTCGATGAGGTCGCCTACCTACGTTATGCCTCGGTATACCGTAACTTCTCTTCCTTAGAGGATTTTGAGGCTGAGATCGCATTACTGCGCGCTGAGCCTTCTAGAAATTTTAAAGTAAGCAAAGATTCCCGAAACCAAGCACTAATTAAATAGCCCCTTAAGTAGATAAGAAGATAAGAAAAGTTAGGTAAGAAAAGTTAAGCAGTAAAGATTTAAATTTAGGAATTAAATAACAACTAGGGTTAAGGGGCAAAGAAATGTCGATAGTAAATAAGCCAGCAGCGCTTAAGACCAGTAACAAAAAAGGTCTAACCATCGAACGTATCTACACAACCGCTGGTGTTCACCCCTATGACAGTGTTAAGTGGGAAAGGCGTGATGTTGTTCAGACCAACTGGAAATCCGGTGAGGTTATTTTTGAACAAAAAAGTGTTGAATACCCGGACTTTTGGTCAGTAAATGCTTCAACTATTGTTACCACAAAATACTTTAGAGGTGCACTGGGCGCAGAAAATCGTGAGTACTCACTTAAGCAGGTTATTGATCGGGTAGTTTTAACTTACACAAAAGCTGGAAAAGATAATGGTTACTTTGCAACTGATGAAGATGCCCAGGTTTTTGAACATGAATTAACTTATATGTTAATGCACCAAATATTTTCCTATAACTCACCAGTTTGGTTTAACGTTGGCACAGCTGCCCCACAACAAGTATCTGCATGTTTTATTCTCTCAGTTGATGACACGATGGAATCAATTCTTAATTGGTATAAAGAAGAGGGCTTTATCTTCAAAGGTGGCTCCGGTGCCGGCCTTAATCTTTCCAGAATCCGCTCATCTAAAGAGCTTTTAAAATCAGGTGGCACAGCCTCAGGTCCAGTTTCATTTATGCGAGGTGCTGATTCTTCAGCCGGCACAATTAAATCAGGGGGAGCGACCAGACGTGCTGCCAAGATGGTAGTTCTAGATGTTGATCATCCAGATATTGAAGAATTTATTGAGACAAAGGTGCGCGAGGAGGACAAGATCCGCGCCCTGCGAGATGCTGGCTTTGATATGGATCTGGGCGGCAAAGATATTGTCTCGGTGCA
>JAQCGQ010000082.1 GCA_027730465.1 Actinomycetota bacterium
AATTAACCGAACGTATGACTAGGAGAGTGTTCTTTAATATTGGTTCGCTTTGAACCCATTTGAATACAAACCCGCAGTGAAAACCCAAACGCATCATCCTCAAACTTTCCGTTCACTACCTACCCATTCAAAACCATTAGATAGTGCTAGGTTAGAAAAACTTTTACAGCAACAATTAGATTTATATAAATCAAAATTACTTAGCTCAGGTCTTGAATATCAATTAGCTGTTCAAAACATTCCGCTAGGTGCTCATTCAACCTTTCAATCATTTGAGCCTTATCCAATCTCAATTGTATCTGCTAAAGGTGCGTGGATGACTGATGTGGATGGACGCAAGATGCTTGACCTCTCAATGGGATTTGGCTCAATGCTGGTGGGTCATCTAAACCCAGAAGTTGTCTCTGAGGTTCGCGCATCACTTGATGTCGGAACTTTATACACCGCCCCATCTCCAATCTCTAGAGATGCTGCTGAGCGATTATGTCGAAGATTTGGAATTGAGCAAATTCGTTTTACTAACTCAGGAACTGAATCAACTATGTATGCAGTTAGAACAGCACGTGCATATACAGGTAAAGAGGCAGTGGTAAAAGTTGAAGGCGGCTATCACGGAAGTGGTGATGCGCTAATGGTCTCAACCAAACCTTCCCTAGAAAAAGCAGGACCTGCTGATTCACCTAATTCAGTTGTTGGAAACGCATCAGTGCCAGGTGAGTCATATGTTGTGCCATTTAATAATATTCAAGCACTAGAGAATGTATTTAGTAAGCACTCTAAAACAATTGCATGTTTTATTGTGGAACCAGTTTTAGAAAATATTGGAATTGTTTTACCTGATGAGGGGTATTTAGAAGCAGTTAGAGCGTTATGTGATCAATACAAAATTGTTTTAATTTTTGATGAAGTTAAGACTGGCTTAACAGCAGGACCACAAGGTGCTGCGCAACGTTTGGGCGTAATTCCAGATTTAATCTGTATGGCTAAATCAATTGGTGGCGGAATCCCACTTGCAGCTTTTGGTGGTAAGGCTGAGTTTATGCAACCAGTAACTGATGGACGTATGCCACACCTTGGAACATTTAATGGCCACATCATGGCAATGGCAGCTGTTAGAGCAGTTGATAAAGTTTGTACATCGGCAGCTCTTGAAAAAGCGGAGTCATTAAATATTCAAGCGCTAACTCGTATTCAAGAAATAATTAATGAGTTTGAATTACCCGCTCACACAGTTGGTTTTGGCGTAAAGGGGTGTGTTACTTGGTCTGATAAGCCAGTTCGTAACTACCGAGATTACAAAGCAACAGATTTTCAAATAGCAGAATTATCATTTTTATGGTCACTAAATCATGGAATTATGACACCACCAGGATTAGATGAGCAGTGGTTAATTAGCTTGGCACATGATCAAGCCGAGGTTGATTTTATGGTTAATGATTTTAAAGAGCTTGCAAAAACATCACGAGGATAAGTTAAGTATTTTGCGGAAATCCTAAATTAATTCCACCATGGCTTGGATCTAACCAGCGAGATGTAACCACTTTACCTCGCGTAAAGAAGTGAACACCCTCAGTTCCATGAGCATGTGAGTCACCAAATAATGAGTTCTTCCAGCCACCAAATGAAAAGTAAGCCATAGGCACTGGAATAGGAACATTTATTCCAACCATTCCAACCTCTACTTCATTTTGAAACCTTCGAGCAGCGCCCCCATCATTGGTAAATATTGCAGTTCCATTTCCATATTGGTGATCATTTACTAAATTAAGCGCCTGATCATAAGTTTTAACCCGAATAACACTTAGGACTGGGCCAAATATCTCTTCTAGATAAATACTCATTTCAGGTTTTACATGATCAAATAAAGTTGGTCCTAACCAGAATCCATCACCTGCCACATCAACATTTCGCCCATCTACTACAACCTTTGCACCATCTTTCTCACCAGCATTTATATAGGAAGTGACTTTGTCGCGATGAACCTTTGTTACCAGTGGTCCCATATCAGCATTAGTTGTGCCATCACCTGTTTTAATCTTTAATGCCCTGACTTTAATTTTCTCAATTAACTGATCAGCAATTGGTTCTACTGCAATTATTGCTGAGATCGCCATGCATCGTTCACCAGCTGAACCAAAACCAGCATTTATTGCAGCATCAGCTGCTAACTCTAAATCAGCATCTGGTAGAACTATCATGTGATTCTTGGCTCCACCTAATGCCTGCACTCGCTTACCAGCTTTGGTACCAGTCTCATAGACATACTTTGCAATCGCAGTTGAGCCAACAAATGAAATTGATTTAATACCAGGGTGCGTAAGGAGTGCGTCAACTGCGACCTTGTCACCGTGTACTACATTAAACACACCATCAGGTAGCCCGGCTTCTTTTAAAAGATTAGCAATATACATAATTGCACTCGGATCTTTCTCAGAAGGTTTCACAATTACAGTATTTCCACAAGCAATCGCAATTGGGAAAAACCACATTGGTACCATTGCTGGAAAATTAAATGGTGAAATTATCGCAACTGGGCCAAGTGGTTGGCGGATTGAGTAAACATCCACACCAGTTGATACCTCTTCTGAAAAACCACCTTTAAGTAAATGCGGTATCCCACATGCAAATTCAACTACTTCAAGTCCTCTAGTTACTTCACCTTGAGCATCACTTAAAACTTTTCCATGCTCTGCAGTTATTAGCTCAGCTATTTTTTTTTTATTCTTATTTACTAACTCTCGAAATGCAAATAAAACCTGCGTACGCTTTGTAAGTGAGCTGTGTCTCCAACTATCAAAGGCAGCACTTGCTGCATGTACAGCTCTTTCAACAGTTGCTTTATCAGCGAAATTTACTGTGCCAGAAATTTTTCCAGTTGCTGGATTAAATATCTCACCCACATTTGTTGCCTTATCGGTAGTTTGTGAGCCATTAATCCAGTGGGAAACAGTTTTCATATCCCAACAATACTTGAGATTTTACTATCGCCAATACCTCCCGCCTAGGAAAAAGAGCGCATAAGTGCTTAGATTGGCTACTAACTAAGAAGTTTATTTATGAAATTGGAGTGTTGTGAGTAGCCCTAAAAATGATCCAGATAAGGCAGAGAAAGTATTTGCTGATGACCGGGCAAATGTTTTTCACTCTTGGTCAGCTCAAGCACAGATTGCACCGATGGCTATTGCAGGGGGCGCCGGTTCTTATTTTTGGGATTTCACAGGTAAAAAATATTTAGATTTTTCATCTCAACTAGTCTTTACAAATATTGGTCATCAACATCCAAAAGTTATTGAAGCAATAAAAGCTCAGGCTGATATTTTGACCACAATCGCGCCACAACATGCAAACGAAGCACGCAATGAGGCAGCTAAAAGAATTATTGAAATATCTGGAGATAAGTTTAAAAAAGTTTTCTTTACGAATGCAGGAGCCGATGGGGTAGAGAACGCAGTTAGAATGGCAAGATTACAAACTCATAAACATAAGATTCTTTCAACATATCGTTCCTATCATGGCAATACTGGTTCAGCGATTAATGCAACAGGGGATCCAAGAAGATTCCCAAACGAATTTGGATATGGGCATGTGCACTTTTGGGGTCCATATCTTTATCGCTCCCCATTTTGGGCAACTAGTCAGGAACAAGAGTGCCAGCGTGCACTTGAGCATTTAGAGCAAACAATTATTTTCGAAGGACCTAAAACAATTGCAGCTATATTAATTGAATCAGTACCAGGAACAGCCGGTGTTTTAATTCCACCCGCTGGTTATTTAGATGGAATTCGGGCTCTTTGTGATAAGTATGAAATTTTATGGATTGCTGATGAAGTAATGGCTGGTTTTGGCAGAACGGGTAAATGGTTTGCATATCAACATTCAAAATCTATCCCAGACTTAATTGTCTTTGCAAAGGGTGTTACCTCTGGTTATGTGCCATTAGGTGGAGTCGTAATATCTGGACCTATTGCGAAAAGTTTTGACGAACGTGTATTTCCTGGCGGCCTTACTTATTCTGGTCATCCACTTGCTTGCGCCACAGCTGTTGCAACTATTGATGTCATGAAGAGTGAAAAAATGGTGGAAAACGCAGCTGCTATTGGCGAAAAAATACTTGGTCCAGGGCTTCATGAGTTAGCAAAGAAGCATCAGGTAATAGGTGACATTCGGGGCGCTGGTGTTTTCTGGGGAATAGATATGGTCACTGATCGCAACACCCGCGAGCCTCTTGCTCCCTATGGCGCATCTAGTCCAAAAATGAATGAGATCGTTGCAACTTGTAAGAAAAATGGATTAATGCCGTTTAATAATTTTAATCGAATTCACATGGTGCCGCCATGTAATATTTCAGAAGCTGATACTAAATTAGGTTTAGAATTATTGTCTAAGTCATTATCAGAGGTTGGTCTCTAGTAATGTCTTTTATCTTTGATTTAGAATTTAGGAGAGTATTTAAATAAATGCC
>JAQCGQ010000083.1 GCA_027730465.1 Actinomycetota bacterium
ACTCTTAATACTGCCATTACTTTCAGCAACTACTTGCATTGCATTTTTATAACGTTGGATTGCTTTACCTGAACTATCTTCATGATTACTAAGCCACTGGGGCAAAAAATAAGCAGCCCACATGCCCATGATGATTAAATAGATAAAACCTGAACCCATAAAGACTAACGATAAATGTGAAACCATAGTTTTAAGGGGAATTCGCTAGGTATGTCCTAATTTACTTTTATTTTATTATTGGGTTTTCTTTAACAAAAGTAACGTGATCGCGCCAATCCCCTGCAATATGAAGGTAATTATTACGCGCACCTTCTAGAAAATATCCTGCTTTTATTGCAACCTGCTTTGAGGCTTCATTCTCTGGTCGAAGATTAATTTCAATCCGGTGCAGGCGAAGTTGCTCAAAGCCAAATTTTGTTAATAGTTTAACCGCTCTTGTGGTGTAACCACGATTGGCAAACCTTTGATCAATCCAATAACCAATATGCGCTCCACGCATTGCACCAAAAATAATTCCACCTAATGTTATTTGGCCAATTAATATCTGATCTTGGTTTTCATTTAGCCAAACCCCTAGTGAAATTGAGCGAAGCGCCCTCATCTCTCTATTTAATTGCATCACCATTCCATAATAAGAAGGTAGGGCAGATTTGTGATCAATATTTGGTCTAGTTGCCTCCCATGGGGATAACCAATCACGATTTACTGCGCGCACACTATCCCATTGCGCTTTATCTCGAAATCTAATTGGCTTTAAGAACAACTCACTATCAACTAACTTTTTCAATTGCTTACTCGATTTATCATTACTAAGTTTACTAAATCACCAGCGCTTAATTTTTTACTTTTTGCAGGCAGTGCAATTAAACAATCAGCATCAGAAAGTGTTGTTAGCGACTGCTGATTAGCTAGAGGTATGGCTTCACCTTCTTCGTTAAGTTTTGCTCTTACATAAGTGGCTTTATCAGAGTTTGCAGCTAGTGCTTTGCTTAATTTTACCTTTTTATTCTGTCGGTAAATTTGAGTTTTTGCTAGCATCTTTAAAATCATTGGCCGAATAAATATTTCAGCAGATAGATAATTTGCTATCGCCTCTCCAGGTAATGTGATTACCGGTGTTTTATCTGGGCCGATTAAGCCATAGCTATGTTTTCCACTCTCATCAAGATTTGGGACTACTACTTTAATCTCACCTAATTGGGAGATTACTGATGTAATAAGGTCAAAAGATTCATCCTTTGATTCTCCACTTATTACAATTAAATCTGCCCGAACTAATTGGTCCTCAATTACAAGCTTTAATTGTTCGCCTGTTTCAGGAATTGTATGAACTCGAAATGCATGTGCGCCTGCTTCTCGCATAAAGGTCGTTAAAAACCATGAGTTACTTTCAAACTCATCATCATCTTTTGCTAATTTGCTACCTGGCTCAACTAAATCATCACCCGCACTAATTATTACTACTCGTGGATGCGGCCTGGTTGGTAGGCGATCTAGGCCAAGAGATGCTGCAAGTGCGATCTGGGTAGAGCCAATTTGTTGACCATTTTTTATAGCAAGTTGCTCATCTACTAATAGATCATTTGCCAAAGTTGCCCCGTGAGAATCAAGGAGCGGAAGATCAAGGGCAGCAAGTGGCTTAGCCAGCTCAAGCAGGCGCTCCTGCAATTGCTCAACGGTGAGAATTTCATCCATACCTAAACCCTACTTTGCCATCACCATAAATTAAGGTAAGGGGCATGGATAAGCAGGGAAATAAATCAGAGTTACGCAAGTTATATCGGCGCCAGCGGGCAGATCGATTTAACGCTGAAAGTTGGCTGCATATTCTCTCTGCAACAGAGTTAAAAAATGCAACAAATGTAGCTTCATACATCTCATATGAGTTCGAGCCAGAAACTAGTGATATAAATCAAAGATTAATTAAAGATGGCAAGAAAGTATTTCTACCAAGATTACTTGAAAATAGTGATATCCAATGGGTTAGGTGGGATGGATTAACTGAAAATCTAACAAAGGTTGAAAAGATATATGAGCCAATTGGGGATGCAGTAGAGGTTGAGTTAGATGTAATTATTTTACCCGCCCTACATGTTGATCGAATGGGTAATCGACTCGGTCAAGGCGGTGGCTCATTTGATCGTGCGTTATCTAGAAGTAAGGCTTTTAAAATAGCACTACTTCATTACGGTGAGTTAACAAGTGAAATATTGCCCGTTCAACCACACGATGAAAAGGTTGATGCTGCAGCAACTCCTGAGATTATTGTTAGATTTTAGTTTGTTAAGGTATCAAGATTTCGAGCCATTACAACTCGTTGAATCTGATTTGTACCCTCATAAATCTGAGTTAATTTAGCATCTCGCATCATTCGCTCAACAGGGTAATCACTCACATATCCATAGCCACCAAGAATTTGCACCGCATCAGTTGTCACTTTCATTGCAACATCAGTTGCAAAACATTTACTAGCAGCTGAGAAGAAGGTTAAATCTTTTTCACCTCGTTCACTTTTAACTGCTGCGGCATAGGTTAACTGTCGAGCTGCTTCAATCTGCATTGCCATATCTGCCAACATAAATTGAATTCCTTGGAAATCAAAGATTGGCTTACCAAATTGTTGACGCTCATGGGCATATTTTTTTGCAATATCTAAAGCACCTTGGGCAATTCCAAGTGCCTGGGCTGCGATAGTAATTCGGGTGTGATCTAAAGTTTTCATCGCGAGGGGAAATCCGCTTCCAACTTCACCCAACCTTCGGTCATCACTAATTTTTACATTATCAAAGTAAACCTCACGAGTTGGTGATCCTCGAAAGCCCATCTTTTTCTCATGAGCTCCAAAAGAAACACCTGCATCTGATTTTTCAACAATAAAAGCAGAGATACCTTTAGCGCCTTTACTTAAATCAGTTGAGGCAAGGACGGTATAAAACTCAGAAACACCTGCATTTGAAATCCATTTTTTACTGCCTGATAAAATCCAACTATCGCCATCCTTCGTTGCTTTAGTTTTCATTGCAGCAGCATCTGAACCAGCCTCTGATTCAGATAAGCAATATGAGAAGCCTTTACCAGCTGCTAGTTGAGTTAAGTATTTTTTCTTTTGTTCTTCATTTCCAGCAATCATTAATGGAACTGAACCTAATTTATTTACCGCAGGAATTAAAGATGATGCACCACAAACTCTTGCTACTTCTTCAATAATTATTACAGCAGCTAACGCATCCGCTCCCTGACCACCATATTCAACTGGCACATGCGCAGCAGCTAAGCCAGCTGCTTGCAATGCATCTGCTGCTTCTTGCGGGTAACGTGAATTCTCATCAACACCATGGGCAAATGGTGCAATCTTTTTTTGTGCAAGGCCATAAACGCTCTCACGCAAAGATTGGTACTCATCACCAAATAATGCAGCCATATCTGAATTCATTGACATGGGATAATTCTATTGTGTTAAGTCGCGCTGATTTAACTGCGCTAAATAGCGGTTGTATTGAGCAAGTTCATCATCCTCACCCATGGCCGCAGCCCGATCAGCCGCCCGATCAATCCGGTTCGCCTCTTTTTTATCCGTTCGCTGCCACTGAATAAATGTTGCAAGTAGGGCGAGCAAGATTGGAATCTCACCCATGGCCCAGCCAATTGCGCCACCTAGTTTTTGATCTGCTAACAGATCAGTAGCCCATGGGCGCTCTAGTAATGCGAAGAATCCATTATCAAGCAAGGTAGTAGCTGACATAATTGAGATTGAGAAGAAGGCGTGAATACTCATTGCTGCAAAAATAATTATGATTTTTACTAAATACGGAATTTTAAATGGCATTGGATCAATACCAATAATTACCTGAAAGAATAATACTCCGGTGAGTAAAAAATGTAGTGACATAAAAAAGTGACCACTGTGTCCTTGCATTAGGTTGCCAAATAATGGCGTGAAATAAAGTGCGAATAATGAACCGTTAAATATTGCTAATGCAACAACTGGGTTGGTATAGATACGAGATAATTTAGAGTGCAAGATTGCTATAAACGCACCTCGCACGCCCCATTCCTCTTTATTTCTCCCTTGAGGCAAAGTGCGAAGAGCTAAGGTAATCGGAGCACCTAACACAATTCCAATAGGTGCGATCATGCCAAGCACCATATGCGCCATCATGTGATTAGAAAAAGCAAAACGTGAATAAACACCTAGTCCGCCACTAGTTGCAAAGTCAACTGCGCTAATTCCAATTGCAAATGCAACGGTCCGCCCAATTGGCCACTTAACACCACGCCTACTAAGAATTAATACACCTCTTATATAAAGTGCTACTGCGAATATAAGCAGTGCAAGCATTAAGCCATCAGCATCGTATGCAAGTAGTACCCGAGTTAAATTTGGCGCCTCTGGCATTGTAATACCCGTAGTTAGTATTGCTGGCGTTGACTCAAC
>JAQCGQ010000084.1 GCA_027730465.1 Actinomycetota bacterium
GATCGTCCCAGTAAATGCATATGTGGGCCCGCTGCAACAACGCTGAAATATTTTCTCATCAATTTGTCACATCTAGAAGTCAATGATGGTGTTGGCCTGTTGGGGTTTTGCCCGCATTTGGCATTGAGTGCTATGGCTTGCGTTGCACTTGCTACACCGGTTCTATATGCAAGATCCATCAGTGACTGTCTGCGATCACACAGCGGACCAGTAACACCTGGTGGGCAGGCTAATTCAACGGGTGCTGTAAATAGTTCTAGCTGTAATTGCTTAACTTTTGAGCCTTTTGCGGGCACAGCTTTCATCATAATCTTGGATTGATCAGTTTCAATTTTTCCATCTGTCGCTGCAAGCAAGTTGTAATGAACCTGCAAGACAAAACGTTCTCCCTTTTTAAATGGGTATCCGTATCCTTTTGGCGCAATATCTTTACCGCGACCAGGTGCCCATGAACTAATCCACGGGGATGATACAAATGTTGACATCATTCCACCAAGGCTTGTGCCACCAAAACATGGCCAGCCGATTCCGCTTTTGTCTGCGGTGATTGCTTCGGCAATGTCAGCATCTGTTACACGAAAGATAATTGCGTGGTGAACATAGTTTTTGCGCTGTGGGATAAATTCAATGCTGCGAATAATTGAATCTTCTTTGACCTTAGGATCTAACAAAAAGCATCGGTAATCATCGGTGCCTTTATTGGGAGCAACCGGTAAGTGTGCCTTTGCCATAGTGGCACTGTATTTTTTCACCTTTGGCGCAGGGGCTGCCTCTACAATATGTGGCATAAGGGATGCAAGTAACACAGCTGCTGCCGGAATTATCATTGCTCGCATCTTCATAGGGATAAGAATACAGATATTCTCATTGGGCAACACTCCTAAAATCCAACTGATCAAGCGCGATAAAGTTATCTCGACTGACATCTACCCGTCATTAACCAACATTTTCTTAAACCTTCACTTAGGAAGGGCTCACTGAATACTCACCAAGTCATCAGACTTTTTAGAGTAGTAAGTCAGTCTCACTCACGCTTGTAAGTGGGTTGTGAGGGATTCGAACCCCCTACCCGGTGATTAAGAGACCGATGGTTTTGGAGAAAAAATATATGTAAAATTATGGGTCACCCTCGCATAACTGGTGCCTAGAGCTCTTAATAGTTAACAGGCAAAATAATTAGTTTAAAACTTTAATGCTCTCACGAAAAGTACTTTAAATTTTCAAACAAAACTAATGAAACACCAATTACTTATTGGCTTTCACAGCATCACCTATTAATGTGTCAGAGTGAAAGTAAATCAGCAGATCTTAAAAGCTCTTGAATCTGAGTCAATTGAGATATTACGGGAGACTGCCGCCTCATTTCGTACCCCAGTAATGATGTATTCAATTGGTAAAGACTCCTCAGTTTTACTTCACCTAGCTAAAAAAGCATTTTATCCGGCACCAATTCCATTTCCATTACTTCATATAGATACCACTTGGAAGTTTAAAGAGATGATCACATTCCGTGATCAAGCAGTAGCAAAAGCTGGAGCAAAGTTAATCGTTCATACCAATAAAGATGGTGTTGCAGCTGGTATAAATCCATTTAATGCCAGTATCTCTGAGTACACAAGAGTTATGAAAACTGTTGCTCTTCGTCAAGCATTAGATAAGTATGAATTTGATGCAGCAATTGGTGGGTCAAGAAGAGATGAGGAAAAAAGCCGGGCTAAGGAGCGAATTTTTAGTGTTAGAGAGGTGGGCCATAAGTGGGATCCAAGAAATCAACGACCAGAGCTTTGGCGTACCTACAACACAAAATTAGCACCAGGTCAGAGCATGCGAGTATTTCCACTCTCAGATTGGACTGAGATAGATATTTGGCGCTACATCATGACTGAAAATATTGAAGTTAATCCACTTTACTTTGCACAGGCTCGTCCTATGGTAAAACGCGGGGATCAATTAATTATGGTTGACGATGAGAGATACCCACTATCTCCTGGTGAAAAGGTGCAGATGTTGGAGGTTAGATTTAGAACACTGGGCTGCTATCCACTAACAGCTGCAGTTATATCTAATGCTAAGGATTTAACCTCAATTGTGGATGAGGTATTTTCAGTTAAGTTAAGTGAGCGGGCAACTAGATTAATTGATGGCGCCAATGAAGATTCCATGGAGAAGAAGAAAACTGAGGGTTACTTCTAATGGACCGATCAATAATCCGACTTTTAACCTGTGGCAGTGTCGATGATGGTAAAAGCACCTTAATTGGCAGATTACTTGTGGAGACAGACAGCATTCCCCATGACACTATTGAATCGACAAAAAAAATACGAAGAAGTGGCTCCACGATTGCAGCCGGTGAGATTGATTTTAGTTTATTAACCGATGGGCTTGAGGCAGAGCGTGAGCAGGGAATTACTATTGATGTGGCCTATCGATCAATGTCACTACTAGATGGCAAGAGATTAATAATTTCAGATGCACCAGGACATGAGCAGTACACCAGAAATATGGCAGTTGCTGCCTCAAGGGCCGATATTGGATTAGTTTTAATTGATGCCACTAAAGGAGTTAGAACACAAACCCTACGTCACTTAACTATCTGCTCACTTATGGGGGTAAGTCGAGTAATTGTTGCCATCAACAAATTAGATGCACTAGATTTTCAACAAGTAATTTATGATGAAATAAAAGAAATTGTGGAAAAGGTGATCGCTAGGCTGCAATTACTTGATGTAGTTTTTATCCCATTAAGTGCGCTCGCTGGTGATAATGTGGTTGGAAAATCTAAAAATATGAGTTGGTATCAGGGGGATACCTTATTGGAGGCAATTCAAGGTTGGCAGCCTAGTAAAACAGCAGAATTAAGTAGCCGAATGCGAATTCAATTTGTATCAAGAGCTGAAAATTTCAGAGGATTATCTGGCACAGTTCATCACGGCAGCTTTAATTTAGGAGATGAAATCAGGGTATTTCCAAGTAATAAAACAAGTAAGATTTCAAAGATTATTTCCGATCAAAAAGAGGTTAAATCCGCGGCTGAGTTTGATGCAGTTACCTTACTTCTAGAGTCTGAAGTAGATGCAACTAGAGGGGACTTAATTGCTAAAGTAAATGAACAATTACACCCATCAGATAGATTTAATGCAGATATTGTCTGGTTACATGAGGATGAATTAATTCACTCTAGGTCATACCTATTAATAGCTGGCTCAACCCAAACACCAGCAACAATTACCAAGATCAAACATAAAATTGATGTGAATACTGGTAGTGAAATCTCGGCTACAGATCTAGGGATAAATGAGATTGGTTCAGTTGAGATTGCAACTGATATGCCACTAACCCTTCTTGCCTACTCAGAATCTAGAGAGTTTGGAAACTTTATTTTGGTAGACCGGCTCACTTTTAACACAATGGGTGCTGGAATGATTAGACACTCATTAAGAAGGGGTGAAAATCTCACATATCAAAAGTATGAAGTAAATAAGGGTGCAAGAGCTGCGCAGAAAAATCAGCAAGCAAAAGTTATTTGGTTAACTGGTCTTTCCGGTTCCGGAAAATCCACAATTGCAAATGGGGTAGAAAAGCGGCTATATGCCACAGGCATGCATCCCTATGTATTAGATGGTGATAATTTAAGAATGGGCTTAAATGCTGATTTGGGCTTCACGCCAGCGGATCGAGCAGAAAATGTTAGACGTATTTCAGAGGTAGCAAAGGTATTAGTCGATGCTGGATTAATAGTTTTAGTTGCAATAATTTCACCATTTGAAGCTGATCGCAGGCGGGCTAAATCTTTATTTGAAGATGGTGAGTTCATCGAGGTCTTTGTAGACACCCCAGTTGAGATCTGTGCAGCGCGGGATCCAAAGGGACTTTATAAAAAAGCTTCTGAAGGTAATATTCCAAACTTCACTGGTGTTGGTCAGGATTATCAACGACCATCAAAACCAGATCTTTTGTTAAAAGGTGATGATGATTTAGATGAGAACATAGCGAAAATTTTAAAGGCGATTATATGAATTGGATCTATTTTGCAATTGCCGGTTCACTTGCGCAGTTAATTGATGGGGCTCTTGGTATGGGCTTTGGTTTAACTAGCTCAACTTTATTATTAACTTTAGGGGCATCTGCTGCAGTTGCATCTGCTGCTGTTCATGCGGCCGAGATCGGCACTACTTTAGTATCTGGCGCATCTCATTGGCATGCAGAAAATATTGATAAAAAGGTTTTAGTAAGGCTTGCTATTCCAGGGGGCATTGGCGCTTTTCTTGGCGCTACCTTTTTGTCCTCTATAGATTTATCCTCTTCCAAGATTTTCATCTCAACTCTTCTGCTCTTTATGGGATTTCTACTCTTATACCGAAACCTATTTCAAACTACACTACCCACACCAAGTGATGTGCAGAATAATCCAAGGTATTTAAGAT
>JAQCGQ010000085.1 GCA_027730465.1 Actinomycetota bacterium
TGATGGTGTTCAAATTCCAAAAGGGGCGCATGTTTTAGTAAGTCAGTATGTAACTCATAGAAATCCAATGTATTTTCCAAACCCAGAAAAATGGGATCCTACCCGCTGGCAGAATCCTGATTTTGAAAAATCACTACCCCGTGGTGCCTACTTTCCCTTTGGTGGTGGTAGCAGGAAATGCCTCGGTGAATACTTCGCTTTGGCTGAAGCAAGATTAATCTTATTAATGGTGGCAAAAAACTTTAGATTAACTGGTGATTTTCCAAAGGCTCAACCAAGAGCAACTTATCGACCAAAGGGTAGAGTGAAAAATAAGGTAGTACTTCGTTGATTTAAACTTATAAAACTGGCAAATACCTGTTTAATTCAAAGGCACTAACCTGCTTGCGATACTCATCCCACTCAGCTCGCTTATTTAGAAGCACATACTCAAATACATCACTTCCTAAAGTTTTCTTAACCAATTCACTTTTCTCCATCGCAGTAATTGCTTCAGCTAAATCAGTAGGAAGTGGGGCAGGGTTACTGTTTTCTTTTAATTCATACTTTCCTTCAACTCCAGCAAGACCGGCGGAAATAATTACTGCAAATGCTAAGTATGGATTACACGCTGAATCTGGGGTCCTAATCTCAATGCGAGTAGAGGCCTCCTTTTTTGGTTTATAAGTTGGAATGCGAACCATTGCATTTCGATCATTTTGTGCCCAGGTTGCATAGGCAGGTGCTTCCCCACCACCACTTAATCTTTTATATGAGTTAACCCATTGATTAGTAATAGCAGTTATCTCAGCAGCATGTTTAATAATGCCAGCAATAAATGATCGACCTACTTTAGATAATTGCATTGGTGCACCTTCTTCATAGAAAGCATTCTTCTCGCCCTCAAATAAAGAGATATGAGTATGCATCGCAGAGCCAGGATGATTAGTAAATGGCTTTGGCATAAAGGATGCATAAAATCCTTGATCAAGTGCTACTTCTTTAATTACATGTCTAAAGGTCATGATGTTATCCGCAGTAGATAAGGCATCGGCGTAACGTAAATCAATCTCCTGCTGCCCTGGTGCTCCTTCATGGTGTGAGAACTCAACTGAAACACCCATTGCTTCAAGTAATGTAATTGCTTGCCTTCTAAAATCATGACCAACTACAGATGGTGTGTGATCAAAGTAGCCAGCTGAATCAACTGGCACTGGCTCTTGGCCAGGTTGTGATTCATCTTTAAATAGGAAAAATTCAATCTCAGGATGTGTGTAACAGGTGTAGCCAAGCTTTGCCGCTTTTTCCAGTGTTTGCTTTAAAACTCTTCTTGGATCAACTGATGCAGCTGCGCCATCTGGCATTGTGATGTCACAAAACATTCGAGCAGCCCCTGGTGCCTCTGTTCGCCATGGCAGAATTGAAAAACTTGCTGGATCAGGTTTTGCCAACATATCTGCTTCAGCAACTCTGGCAAAGCCTTCAATGGCTGAGCCATCAAAACCAATTCCTTCTGCAAATGCATTCTCAAGCTCAGCGGGTGCGATCGCAACTGATTTTAGAAAACCTAAAACATCGGTAAACCAAAGCCTGATAAATCGAATATTGCGCTCTTCTAAGGTGCGCTGCACAAATGCTTGTTGTTTAGCTAAATCACTTGGGGAGGTCATAGGGATATTAAAGCCGCAAATGATTACGGCTATGTTAACTGCCTAATTTTTACCGCCTTTATACGGGATTAGATAACAAAAAACTCAGAAGAATCAACCATAGTCCTGGCTGGAACAGACTTAGTCACTACTACGTTGGCATTAATTTTTACCCCATCACCAATTGAAATATCACCTAGGACCCTAGCGCCTGATCCAATTACTACATTATTTCCAATAGTTGGATGGCGCTTACCAGATTCACTGGTGCGAGCGCCCAGTGTTACATCATGATAAATCATCACATCATCACCGACTATCGCAGTAGCACCTATTACCACTCCCATGCCATGGTCAATAAAAAACCTTCGACCAATTTTGGCACTTGGATGAATCTCAATACCGGTAACAGCTCTTATCCAGTTGGAGTAAATACGTGCTAATAGTTTTAGTTTTACTTTCCAAAGAAAATGAGCAATCCGATACCCCCAAACTGCATGTACGCCAGGATAGGTAAGGAAAACCTCAAGCCAATTTCTAGCGGCTGGATCTAACCGAAGTGCAGTATTAATATCTTCTTTAATTAATTTAAACAATTTAGCCCAGCAAATCTTCAAACAGTATTGTTGAAATATATCGCTCACCAAATGATGGAATTATTACCACGATAGTTTTACCAGCAAACTCAGCTCGCTGGGCTACTTGATGAGCTGCCCAAAGCGCAGCACCTGATGAGAGTCCAGCTAGGATTCCCTCTGAAGTTCCAGCAGTGCGTGCATACTTAACAGAGAGATCAGCTGGTGCATCAAAAATTTCATCATAGATTTTTCGATCTAAAACAGGTGGCACAAAGTTTGCACCAATTCCCTGCAGTGGATGCTTACCTGGCTCACCGCCATTTAAAATTGGTGAAGCAGCAGGTTCTACTCCAAATATTTTTATTTCAGGATTCTTAGATTTTAATAATTGGCCAACTCCAGTAATTGTGCCACCGGTACCAATACCTGAAACTACCGCCGCTACGCTTCCATCGGTATCACGCCAAATTTCTTCACCAGTAGTACGGCGATGAACTTCAGGGCCTGCTTGGTTTTCAAATTGGCGAACTAGTACGCCCCCAGAATCTTTATATGACTCAGCTTTAGCTACCGCACCTTTCATGCCTTCAGCTGCTGGAGTTAAAACTAACTCAGCGCCAAATGCTCTAAGTAATGCTTTGCGCTCACTAGACATTGACTCTGGCATTGTAAGAATTGTCTTATAACCTCTTGCAGCTCCCACCATTGCTAGTGCAATTCCAGTGTTTCCACTAGTTGCCTCAACAATTGTGCCACCTGGCTTTAACTCACCTGATTTTTCAGCAGCATCAACCATCGCAATTGCTAGCCGATCCTTTACTGTTGAAGTTGGGTTATAAAACTCAAGCTTTGCTAGAACGGTAGCGGTGGAGTTAGTCATCATCTTATTTAATTTAACCAGCGGGGTGTTGCCATAAACCTCGGTAATATTGTTATAGACTTTCATTTTTATCTCCTTATTATTTGGATTTGATTGTTTTATTATTTTCAAGCAGGAAAAATCTGAGGGCAAAGCCCATAAGGTGAGTGTGAATTAGCAGCTAGAGGTTGTAGCACGGGCGAAATCAACTACCCGACGGCGGGTGAAATACCAGAGCTTCATTGTGATGAGCTCTTTAGTTGAGTTGGCCATGAGGATAATATTAGGAAAGAAATTAAGCAATGACTAATTGCAAATGATTTGCGTGTTTATTTATAAGCGTTAGATATTTAAGATTCACGCCAATGTGAGGTAATAGGCAACCTTCTATCCTTACCAAAAGCTCGGGATGAGATCTTTGTGCCTGGTGGATACTGCCGCCGCTTGTACTCAGCCCGATCAACTAAGCTCACTACTTTATCTACCAAGAGCGGATCAAAGCCGGCCGCCAGGGCTGCAGGCCTTCCGCCATCTTCATCGATATAAATAGAGAGAATTTGATCTAAGAGTTTGTACTCGGGCAGTGAATCACTGTCCTTTTGATTTGGAGCAAGTTCAGCACTTGGCTCTTTTTTAATTGAATTCTCTGGAATCGGTGGGGTATCTCCTTGCAGCATTGCTAACTCATTTCGCCAAGTAGCTAATTGCCAAACTTGAGTTTTATATAGATCTTTAATTGGGGCAAAGCCGCCTACGGCGTCTCCATACATAGTTGAGTAGCCAACTGCTAACTCAGATTTATTACCAGTTGCTAAAACTAAATGCCCCTCTTGATTAGATAGCGCCATTAAAGTAAGCCCGCGAACTCTGGCCTGCAGGTTCTCCTCTGCAAGACCATCTACTCGCAGGTTTTCAATCATGTTCGCCACCATTGGGGTGATCTCGATAATTCGATAATTTAAACCAATATTTGAGGCTAACTCTTTAGCATCTAGTAGTGAGTGATCAGATGAGTACTTACTCGGCATTGCAATGCCATGGACTTTATCTGCTCCAATAGCGTCGGATGCTAAAGCAGCAACTAATGCTGAATCAATGCCACCTGAGATACCTAGAATTACTGATTTAAAATTATTCTTAAGCACATAATCACGCAGCCCAATTACTAACCCCTGCCAAATCTGCTCTAGATCCCCTAGCCGTCTGGCAACTCCAGGAACTATTTTTTTATACTTTAAAATTGGCGCAGCTGAGATGATTAAATCTGGATCACTTGAGGCAATCTTTACATCAAGATCAATAACCATAAGGCCATC
>JAQCGQ010000086.1 GCA_027730465.1 Actinomycetota bacterium
GCTAATATTTCAACTATTTTAAGGTGGTGTGAAGAGTTATTACATAATTTATCTGATGAACCACCTACTGCACTTCGTTCTGGTGGAATAGGAGTTAGAGATCTTAAAAGAATTGCTGAGCATTTAGGTGTTGAGGAAGCATGTGCTGGGTTTGTTGCAGAACTTTGTTATCTAGGTGGGTTAGTTGTTGTTGATCCAGATGATCAAATCCTACCAACATCTGCATTTGATATTTGGCTAACGAAACCAGCGGAGGAGCGCTGGTACTCACTTACAGTTCTATGGCTTGATACATCAAGAGTTAGTGGCTTAATTGGCAAGGTAACTGATAAAAATATTGCCCCTCTTGGGCCAGAGCTAGATCGCGCTGGAGTCTCATTAATTAAAAGAACAACATTAAAAGTTCTGTTAGATAATCAGAAAATTTCACCAGAGACGAAATCAATTCACGAGGTAGTAAAGTGGTGGAATCCACAGCGAGTAAATAGTGATTTTATAGAGTGGAACCTAAGAGAAGCAGAGTGGCTAGGAATAACTGGACAAGGTGGAATATCAACCTTTGGAAGTAACCTGCTTAACTCAAATGAATTACTTGGAGTTGAAGCCGCACTTCCAAAACCAGTTGGCCATATTTTAATTCAAGCAGATAACAGCGCAGTTGCTCCAGGGCCGCTAACTGCTGAACTATCCGCTGAGATGGGAACGATCGCTGATATTGAAAGTAGAGGTGGTGCAACTGTTTATCGTTTTAGTGAAGCATCAATTAGGCGCGGCTTAGACCACGGTAAAACTGGTGAACAAATAAAGACGTTTTTAACAAAAACTTCTAAAACACCGATGCCACAACCATTAGATTATTTAATTGCTGATGTTGCTAAACGTCATGGCAGGTTAAGAGTTGGAACTGCGCATACATATATTAGATGTGAAGATGAAGGATTAGTCCAGCAAATACTGCACGATAAGAAATGTGAACACTTGCGGCTACGCAAAATTGCTTCTCAGGTCCTAATTACCGAACTAGAACTTGCTGAGGTAATAGTTGAATTACGAGAGTATGGTTATTTACCAGCTGCTGAGAATGCCAGTGGGGTACTACTCTCACAACCAAATTTAAGACGGGCAAAATCTCGACCAAAGCCACCAAGAATAATTTCAGAATTTACTGCCCCCAGGGCAAGTGTTGTTTTAGCAGCAGTTAAAACAATTAGAGCAGGGGAAAGAAGTAGAAAAGTTGAACCTATTGTTGCTGGAACCTCGTCTAATGAAACTTTAGCTCTTATTAATCAATACATAGATGAACAGCGAACATTGGTTATTAGCTACGCTGATAATAATGGTGGTGTCTCAAATCGAATTATTGAGCCAATTTCTATTTCACTTGGCACCCTAACGGCGCGAGATGAAACCACTGGAGAAATCACACAGTTTCGTATACCTAGAATCAATGGCGTTGCTCCATCGCTCACCATTTTAGAAAATAAGGCAGACTTAGACCTATGAGTGCTATCACCGATATCCAGCGTTTGGTTGAGTGTGAGTCACCCACTGAAGATTTAGCTGCATGTAATCAGATAGTAAATCTCGCTGTGGAAATTGCAAGTAGTGTTTTAAAAACTAATGCAGAAAATATATCTGAAAATGGTAGGCCTGTATTTTGGTGGGGCTCTAAACAACCAAAAATTGTTTTGCTTTGCCATTTAGATACGGTATGGCCAAAGGGATCTTTTTCACCAACTTGGCAAGTAAATGGTGATATCGCAACTGGCCCAGGTGTTTTTGATATGAAGGCAGGGTTTATTCAAGCACTTTATTCATTAGCAAATATTGATAATGCTAAAGATAAAATTGCATTAATTGCAACCACCGATGAAGAAACTGGCAGCATTACTTCCAAAGATTTAATTACTAGAATATCAAAGACTGCAGATGCAGTATTGGTTTTTGAAGCATCACTTGATGGAAAAGTTAAAACTGGTCGCAAAGGTACTTCGATGTATCAAATAAATGTTACTGGCCGTGCATCTCATGCTGGACTAGAACCAGAAAAAGGAATAAATGCAACAACTGAATTAGCAAAATTGATAATGCAAATTACTGCACTTGAGAATAAAGAGTTTGGAACCACCGTAGTGCCAACTGTTATGCAGTCTGGAACTACTACTAATACTGTTCCAGCTCTTGCAAAATTAGATATAGATATCAGATCTTTTGCAATACTTGAATTAAATAGAATTGATAGGGCCATAAGGTCATTAACTAGTGATGTAGCCGCGGTTGAAGTAACTGGTGGAATAAATCGGCCACCGCTTGAAACTGTAAATACTAAAGATCTTTATGAAAAACTGGAAAAAGTTGCAAAAGATTTAGGTTTACCACAGGTGGGCAGTGCCAGTGTCGGTGGTGCTAGTGATGGAAACTTTGCGGCTGCAGCTGGAGCTAAAGTTTTAGATGGATTAGGTGCTATTGGTAGTGGAGCTCATGCATTAACTGAATCAATAGTAATTTCATCGGTGGAACCAAGAATTAAATTAACTACTGCATTTATCAATGAGTTGCTTAAATGAGTGATGGCCCATTAATAGTTCAAAGCGATAAAACTCTTTTACTTGATATTGACCATATCCTTTCCGATGAATGTCGTAGAGCGATTGCAGCATTTGCTGAGCTTGAAAAATCACCAGAACACATCCATACCTATCGACTTACTCCACTGGGACTATGGAATGCCAGAGCATCAGGACATGATGCTGAACAAGTAATTGATATATTAATTAAATATTCAAGATATGCAGTTTCACATTCACTATTAGTTGATATCGCAGAAACCATGTCTCGCTATGGACGACTGCGCCTTGAAGCACACCCCGTCCATGGCTTAATTTTAGTATCAAATGATCCAGCAGTATTAAAAGAAGTAACGCGCGGTAAAAAGGTTGCACCAATGCTTGGGTTGCAATTAGATGAAGAAACTATTGTTGTTCACCCAGGTCAACGTGGCTTCTTAAAACAAGCCTTACTTAAATTAGGTTGGCCGGCTGAAGATTTTGCAGGCTATGTTGATGGTGAACATCATGAAATTTCTTTAAAACAAGATGGTTGGAAGATTCGTAAGTATCAAGAATTAGCTGCAGAAGGATTCTGGCATGGTGGTTCAGGTGTTGTTGTTCTACCTTGTGGAGCTGGGAAAACGATTGTTGGCGCAGCGGCAATGGCACACGCTAAAGCAACTACATTGATTTTGGTGACAAATACTGTGGCAGCTCGCCAGTGGCGAGAGGAATTACTTAGAAGAACTGATTTAAACGCAGATGATATTGGTGAATACAGTGGCGCCAAAAAAGAAATTAGACCAGTAACTATTGCTACATACCAAGTAATGACTACTAAGAAGGGTGGAGTTTATGCTCACCTTGATTTATTTGATGCAATTGACTGGGGATTAATAATTTATGATGAAGTACATTTATTGCCAGCACCAATTTTTAGATTTACTGCCGATATCCAATCGCGTCGCCGGTTAGGGCTTACTGCAACCTTAGTTCGTGAAGATGGTATGGAAGGTGAAGTATTTTCACTCATTGGACCAAAAAGATTTGATGTTCCATGGAAAGAAATTGAAGCTCAAGGTTATATAGCTCTTGCTGACTGCGTTGAGGTAAGAATTACTTTAACTGATGAGGAACGATTAAATTACGCTACCGCCGAGCAAGAAGATCGCTACCGTTTCTGTTCAACATCCCAAACTAAAAAAGCAGTAGCAATTGCTTTAGCTAAACAACATGCGAATGATCAAGTCCTTGTAATTGGTCAATACATTGATCAGTTAGATCAACTTTCAGAAGCCTTAGGAGTGCCGGTTATAAAAGGTGATACTCCAATTAAAGAGCGTGAGCGACTTTATGCTTTATTCCGCAGTGGTGAAGTCAAATGTTTAGTAGTTTCAAAAGTTGCAAACTTTTCTATTGACCTACCCGAAGCAACTATTGCTATTCAAGTCTCTGGAACTTTTGGTTCAAGACAAGAAGAAGCCCAGAGGCTTGGCCGGATTCTTCGCCCTAAAGCAGATGGTAGAGGAGCACGATTTTATTCACTCGTGGCTCGAGACACTATTGATCAGGATTTTGCTCAAAATCGACAAAGGTTCTTAGCTGAACAAGGATATGCATACCGGATTATTGATGCGGATGAAGTTATAAATAAAAACTAAGTTTTAATCGCTTTAGTAAATCTCTCAATATCAACTCGCCAATAATCATGTATTTTATTATCAATCAAGATAACTGGGACTTGCTCACCATACTCTTTTTCTAATTCTGGTAGGTCATTAATTAGTTTTATCTCTAAATCAAATTGAAG
>JAQCGQ010000087.1 GCA_027730465.1 Actinomycetota bacterium
TTATACTTATTTTTATAGATCGTAATACAGCTCAAACTCTGCTGGATGTGGACGTAACCTGACGTAATCAACCTCTTGCTTGCGCTTAAAGTCAATCCAGGTATCAATTAAGTCCTTAGTAAATACACTACCACGAGTTAGAAACTCATTATCTTTTTCTAGGTTATTAAGCACTGCATCCAATGATCCAGGAACTTGTGGGATTGCCGCAGCTTCTGCTCCGGTTAACTCATACAGATCTTTATCAACTGGCTTTGGTGGTTCGATCTTGTTTTGAATTCCATCAAGACCTGCCATTAACATCGCAGCAAATGCTAGATATGGATTAGATGATGGATCTGGGCAACGGAATTCAATTCGCTTTGCCTTTGGATTAGATCCGGTAATTGGAATACGAATACAAGCAGATCGGTTTCTAGCTGAGTAAACCAAGTTAACTGGTGCTTCATACCCTGGTACTAATCTCTTGTATGAGTTAACTGTTGGGTTAGTAAAGGCTAGAAGAGATGGTGCATGTTTTAGTAGGCCGCCGATATACCATCGAGCAGTATCGGAAAGATCACCATATCCATCACCCCAGAACAATGGCTTGCCATCTTTCCAAAGCGATTGATGAACATGCATTCCAGAACCGTTATCACCAAATAATGGCTTTGGCATAAAGGTTGCAGTCTTACCGGCTGCCCAAGCAGTGTTCTTAATGATGTATTTAAACTTCATTAGTTCATCACCGGCGGTTAAAATATCGTTGAAGCGATAATTAATTTCCATCTGTCCTGCAGTTCCCACCTCATGGTGAGCACGTTCTACAAGTAAGCCAACTTTGCCAAGATTCATAACCATTTCATCGCGCAAATCTGCGAATTGATCTGTTGGTGAAACTGGGAAGTAGCCACCTTTAATACGGGTGCGATAGCCACGGTTTGGTGTCCCATCAGCATCTTCTTCAATACCAGTATTCCAAGCACCTTCATAAGATTCAATGTGATGAAATGCTTGATTCATTCCAGTTAAGAAACGAATTCGATCAAATACATAAAACTCTGCCTCTGGTGCAAATAATGCGGTATCTGCAATTCCAGTGCTGCGCATAAACTCAACTGCCTTAGCAACAATTCCTCGTGGATCTCTTGAATAAGCTGAGTTATCACTTGGGTTATGAACTGAAAATAGAATAATTAATGTTTTCTCTTTGCGAAATGGATCTAGATATGCAGAAGATGGAACTGGTAATAATTTCATATCTGATTCATGAATTGATTGGAATCCTCTAATTGAGGAACCATCAAACATTAAGCCATCTTTAAAAACACTTTCATCAAAGGATTCAACCGGCACATTAAAGTGATGCTGAATACCAGGCAGATCGATAAATCTTACGTCAATCAACTTCACATCATTTTTCTTGATGTAATCGAAGATTTCAGCTGAATTCTTAAACATCTATTCTCCTAGGATTAATATCGCTGAGTTGGGGGCCACATTGCACCTGTTCAGATAGGTAAAAGATAGTAGATATTAATTAAAAACCCATAACCTCAGTGTTACAACTATGTTTCAGGCTCTAAAGTATGGATACGCTTACCCGCATGAATTGGAATGGTGAGCCTAGATTATTGCCTGAGGCCTCCCTGAGCAGGCGACTTATTGCGCTGGTAATTGATTGGACGATGTGTCGCCTCATCGCCGGCCTACTTAGCCCAGCCCTGTTTTTTGAGAATAACTTCAGTACTTTATTTCTCTTTTTTATTGAAGTCACATTATTTACCATCGCATTCCAAGCCTCTGCTGGGCAACGGATCATGGGGATAAAAATCCTCACCTATCCTGAACAATTCCGAGTAGCCCCACAAAAAATAGTGCTGCGAACATTATTAATCTGTTTAGTATTGCCAGCGGTTTTCACTAGAGATAGCAGGCCACTTCATGATTTTTTTACTAACAGTCAAAGCGTTAGGGAGCTTTACTAAAATTTAACGCTTTGGCATCCTCAAATTTGTTGGCATTGGCCCCTTTGGCATTGGCAGGTTTAATCCACCAACTGAGCGAAGGCGGGCTCTAACCTCTCTAAGCTGGGCGGTGCTTAATTTCTTTGGAAGTTTCTTTAAATGTTTTTGCAATTTACGAATTGAAACCTGGCCATTCTCTTCACCAACCATAACCTCTGTTACTGGCACACCAGATAAAAATCTCTCCATCTTACGTCGCTCATCCTGCATTAATGAACGAGTAGCAAAACCACCTTCACCAACTAAAATTATTCCAGCCTTACTAGATACCCGGTGGACCATATCTTGATTGCGATTAACATTTACGGCAGGAGTTGTAACAAAGCCGCGTCTGATTGACATCAATACGCTAGCACCAGCACCAAGTTGACCTTCTATGGATGAGAAGGCAGCGGTATTGGCAAATCTTGTAAATAAGAAAAATCCTGCGAGAAATGCTAGTGGTGTTGATAAAAAACCAGCATAGATTGGGTGGTTTAAGTTATTTCCAATAATCACGCCAAATGTAACTATTAATACAAAAACGAGTAAACACCAAATGACTGCAAAGGGGGAGTCCTTCTTTACTAACTTGTAAGCATCCTTTAAAACCGCAAGTTGGCTTTGCTTTTCAGGTGCTGCAGATTTAGCAGCAGACTCATCTTTCTTTTTCTTTCGTCCAAACATTTCTCTCCCTTACTTAACTACTCTGGCAGCCATTGCTTGGTTATATAGCCGGCCTGCTCGATAGCTAGAACGTACCAATGGACCACTCATAACACCAAGAAATCCTATCTCTTGCGCCTCTTTACTTAACTCCACAAACTCATTTGGCTTTACCCATCGGATAACTGGGTGGTGCTTGGTAGAGGGACGTAGGTATTGAGTAATAGTGATCAAATCACAACCTGCATCGCGCAGATCCTTAAGGGCTTGTGAAACTTCATCTCGAGTTTCACCCATTCCTAAAATTAAGTTTGACTTAGTAATTAACCCAAAATCTCCCGCTTGAGTAATCACATTAAGAGATCTCTCATATCTAAAAGCTGGTCTAATCTCTTTAAATATTCGAGGGACCGTCTCAAGATTATGAGCAAAAACTTCCGGTCTTGTTTCAAAGACTTGGTTTAAAAGATGTGAGTGCCCGCTAAAGTCAGGAGCTAACATCTCAACGCCAACTCCCGGATTTAATGCATGCACCTGTGAGATTGTTTCTGCATAAAGCCAAGCGCCCTCATCATCTAGATCATCTCTAGCAACTCCAGTAATAGTTGCATACTTAAGCCCCATCAACTTAACTGACTCAGCAACTCTTCTAGGTTCATCTCTATCTAAAGGATTTGGCTTGCCAGTATCAATATTACAAAAGTCACAGCGCCTTGTGCAGGCTGAGCCACCAATTAAAAATGTTGCCTCTTTATCTTCCCAGCATTCAAAAATATTTGGACAAGCTGCTTCTTGGCAGACTGTATGTAATCCCTCCGCTGCAACTAAAGAACGAAGCTTTGTGTACTCCGGCCCCATATTGGCGCGGGTTTTAATCCATTCAGGCTTTTTTTCAATTGGGGTTTGAGCATTTCGAGATTCAATGCGAAGCAACTTACGACCATTTGGATCAATGCTCATATACACACCCGTTCTAGCATGGTATAGATATGCTTTTTGATTACAGGTGTTACATCATCAATATCTATATCTCTAGTGAGTTCAGCAGCAATCGAGGTAATTTTTGCACCAACAATTCCGCATGGGACTATTTTTAAATAGGCAGATAGATCTGGATTAACATTTAGGGCAAAGCCATGCATACTCACACCTTTTGCAACCCTAAGTCCAATAGCCGCAATTTTTCGATCTCCTTTGTTATCTCGAATCCAAACTCCACTACGCTCACAATATCTTTGCGCCTGAATACCAAATTCACCACAGACTTCGATTAATACAGTTTCTAACTCTCGAACAAAGCCAACTACATCAGTTGGATTCTTTAGTTTAATAATTGGATACCCAACTAATTGACCAAGACCGTGCCAGGTGATTTTTCCGCCACGATCAACATCAATGACTGGTGTGTTATCTAATGGGCGATCTTGCATCTGAGTACGCCGGCCAGCGGTATAAACAGATGGGTGCTCCAGCAATAACAATGTATTTTCACTTTGTGAGTCAACAACACCTTGATGAATTTGTTTTTGTAGGTTCCAAGCGCTTAAATAATCCACAACTCCAAGATCTGTTACTTTCAATTTATTCTCAGTTACTATGGTTGAACTCACGCACATAGCCTAATTGGCAGGTGAAATTTTGGCTAAAGATTGGATTATTTGACGCCCCTCGTGTGAGCAAAATCACCTGG
>JAQCGQ010000088.1 GCA_027730465.1 Actinomycetota bacterium
TTCGTTTTCTAGGTTCCTATCCCCAAGCAAAGTAATCGGTAGGCTACTTTCATATGATCGATTTAAAAGCACTACGTGAAGATCCAGAAGCATTTCGCTCATCTCAAAAAGTGCGAGGCTCTGATGTTGATGTAATTGATAAGTTACTTGCTGCAGACGATGCGCGCCGTGAGGCAATTGCAAATTTTGAAAGCCTAAGAGCTGAGCAAAACACTTTATCTAAATCAGTTGGCGCTGCTAAAGGGGATGAGAAAAACTCACTGTTAGAAAATGCTAAAAAACTCTCTGCATTAGTAAAAGAAGCAGATAGTAAGCGAGCAATAGCTGAGGAGAGCGCCCATAAGTTATCTCTTGAAGTTGCTAACTTAATTGATCCAGAGGCGCCAATTGGTGGTGAGGCTGATTTTAAAGTTATTGAAACTGTTGGAAAAGTGCGTGATTTTAAATCTGAAGGATTTGAGCCAAAGGATCATGTTGAAATAGGAAAGATTGTTAAAGCAATTGATACAGAACGAGGCGCAAAGGTGGCAGGCGCTCGCTCTTACTACCTAACAGGTGTCGGCGCTCTCCTAGAGCTTGCTTTAGTTAATCACGCAATCGCAACTGCAGTAAAGGCTGGTTTCATTCCAATGATCCCGCCAGTCTTAGTAAAGCCTGCCGCAATGGAAGGCACAGGATTTTTAGGACAAGCTGCTGAAAATGTTTATCACCTAAAAGAGGATGAACTTTATTTAGTAGGAACATCTGAGGTGCCACTTGCAGCGTTTCACATGGATGAGATTTTAGATAATTTGCCAATTAGATATGCCGGCTATTCACCATGTTTTAGAAGAGAAGCGGGCAGTTACGGAAAAGATACTCGCGGAATTATTCGTGTGCATCAATTTGATAAGGTTGAAATGTTTACATTCTGTAAGCCAGATGATGCTAAAACTGAACACCAAAGGCTACTTAATTGGGAGAAAGAATTTTTTAACACATTAGATATTCCATATCGAGTAATTGATGTGGCAAGTGGTGACTTAGGAGCAAGCGCCGTTAGAAAATTTGATATTGAAGCTTGGATTCCAACACAGCAGGCATATCGTGAGGTAACTAGTACCTCAAATTGCACACAGTTTCAGGCTAGGCGCTTAAACATTAGATATAAAGATGAAAAAGGCACAAAAGCTGTTGCCACCTTAAATGGCACATTAGTGGCAATTCCAAGAACAATTGTGGCAATACTTGAAAATCATCAACAAAAAGATGGCAGTGTTAAAGTGCCAAAAGCATTAATTCCATTTCTTGGGATGGACACTTTGGTCATAGCGTGAGTGTTTTAAAAACTGTAACAGGTAAGCGCCCAAAACTTATTGGCACAGATCTAGATGGCACAATTGTTGCTCACTACGGCTTTATCTCCGAACGAACCAAGATTGCCTTCACTGCAGCCTATGAAGCTGGTATCCATATCTATTTTGTAACTGGGCGGCCAATCAGGTGGATGGTTGAAATAAAAGAAAACTTTAATTTCGGAATTGGTATCTGCGGTAACGGTGCGATGCTATATGATTTTATTAATCAAAAAGTATTAGAGGAATGGTTATTTTCAGTAAAAGATCAACTTGAGACAGTTAAAAGATTACGTGAAGTTATTCCGCCTGTCACCTTTGCCCTAGAAATCGATGGGGATTTTCATCGAGAGAAGCACTACACCCCAAGATGGGATGTTGGCTTTGATTATGAAGGTGTAGATAAAATCGAAGAGGCGATTACAAAACCAGCTTTAAAATTATTAGCTCGCTGTATTAATGGTGAATACACATCGGATGAAATGTTAATACTTGCTAGTAAAGCTTTAGATGGAATTGCCACAGTTACTCATTCAAACTCAACTGACTCTCTGCTAGAAATATCAGCGGATGGTGTTAGCAAGGGTGCAACACTTTCAAAGATTGCAGCTCGTCATGGATTAACAGGGGAAGATTGCGTAACCTTTGGTGATAATCCAAATGATTTTTCTATGCTCTCATGGGCTAGTAGATCTTGGGCAATGGAAGATGGACACCCTGATTTAATGAAGTATGCAAAGTTTCAAACAGATGCACACCAAGAAGATGGTGTGGCAAAGGTGATAGAACGGTTGTTAGAACTTCCCGAATAATTAACCGCTAATTTTGGCGAAGGTGGAAGAGCGAGTAAGTTTGCCCATGGAGGGCTCGCATAGTGGCCGAGTGCACCGGTCTTGAAAACCGACATGGAAAACCTTCGTGGGTTCAAATCCCACGCCCTCCGCCAGAATTTATTAATTTGTGGGTGATTTCATATCCCTTACCCCTCTTATAAGTAGAACTATTTAATAGGTAAGAGCAAACTGAGCCCATGGCAATAATTAACTCCGATAAAAAAATAACTGGAGTTTTCTCCACCGGCCGGGCCCTTTTAACTGATCGCACCCTACGTACTGACAAGTGGTGGCTACAACCAGCATTAACCTTTGGTGTTTTAATCTCATTTGTAATTTATGCAACCTTTAGAGCCTTTGAAAATGATAACTATTTTGCTGAACCTTTAATCTCACCTTTTTATTCACCATGCTTGTCAACTGTATGCGCAGAAGGAGCAGCTCACTTTGGAACACCAATCGGCTCAATCACTTTATTTGGCCTATTAATCTCGCCTTCATTATTTATTTTAATTTTCCCATTAGGTTTTCGTATGACCTGCTACTACTACCGTAAGTCTTATTATCGATCTTTTTGGATGTCACCACCAGCGTGTGCAGTTGCTGAGCCACATAAAACTTACACAGGTGAGACTAGGGCGCCACTAATTTTACAAAATGGCCATCGTTGGTTTTTCTTTGCTGGTCTTGTCTTAAACATAATTTTGACCTATGACGCAATCATTGCCTTTAAAAATCCACAAGGTGAGTGGGGACATATGAGTGTTGGCACATTAGTGCTTCTTTTAAATGCAACTTTGCTTTGGCTTTATTCAGCCTCTTGCCACACCTGCCGCCACACAATAGGTGGTCGGTTAAAACATTTTTCAAAGCATCCTGCAAGGTATAAAGCTTGGACAATTGTTTCAAGGTTAAATCATTATCATCCAAATTTTGCTTGGGTTTCACTCTTCGGTGTTGCATTTACTGATCTCTACGTCCGCCAGGTCGCAAGTGGGGCCATTACCAATTACTACTTCTTCTAAGGGTGATTAATAATGAGTGAAAAAATTCAAATGCAGCGTCATAATTATGATGTAGTGGTAATTGGCGCAGGAGGCGCGGGTCTGCGCGCAGCTGTTGAAGCGCGCGAGGCAGGCCTTAGAGTTGCAATCATTTGTAAATCATTATTTGGTAAGGCTCATACTGTTATGGCAGAGGGTGGAATCGCTGCCTCTATGGGAAATGTAAATGATAAAGATGGTTGGAAAGTGCACTTTAGAGACACAATGCGTGGTGGAAAGTTCACAAATCATTATCGAATGGCTGAGCTGCACGCTAAAGAAGCACCAGATCGAGTTTGGGAGCTTGAAATATGGGGAGCACTCTTTGATAGAACTAAAGAAGGAAAGATCTCACAGCGTAACTTTGGCGGACATGAGTATCCACGCCTTGCCCATGTTGGTGATCGAACAGGTCTTGAATTAATTAGAACAATGCAACAAAAAATTGTTGCTATGCAACAGCAAGATAAGAAAGATCATGGTGATGCAGAGAGTTACCTAAAAGTATTTGCTGAGGTGACAATTACAGAGGTTATTAAAGAAGGCGGTAAAGTAGCTGGTGTTTATGGTTATCGGCGTGAAGACGGCGTGGAGGTTTTATTTGAAGCACCTGTAGTAATTCTGGCAACAGGTGGTGTTGGTAAAACATTTAAGATCACCTCAAACTCTTGGGAGGGTACCGGTGATGGACACGCGCTCGCTTTAAAAGCCGGTGGCAACCTAGTTGATATGGAGTTTTTACAATTTCACCCAACCGGGATGGTTTGGCCACCTTCAGTTAAGGGAATTTTAGTAACAGAGTCTGTGCGTGGTGAGGGTGGTGTTTTAACAAACTCAAATGGTGAGCGTTTTATGTTCAAATATATTCCAGAGGTATTTAAAGATAAATACGCAGACAACGAGGCAGAGTCAGATCGTTGGTATGTTGATCAAGACAATAATCGAAGGCCACCAGAGTTATTACCAAGGGATGAAGTAGCTAGAGCGATTAACTCAGAGGTAAAAGCAGGACGTGGTTCACCACATGGTGGCGTCTATCTTGATGTTTCAAAGCGTTTAACTGCTGAAGTAATTAAAAAAAGATTGCCATCTATGTGGCATCAATTTTATGAGTTAGCTGGCGTTGATATTA
>JAQCGQ010000089.1 GCA_027730465.1 Actinomycetota bacterium
CTCTGGCGAATCTGAACCATGCACAATATTTTGTACAACCTTAGTTCCCATATCCCGTGCTAAGTCACCGCGGATGGTGCCGGCCTCTGCCACAGTTGGATCAGTTGCACCTGCCATTTTTCTAAACCCCTCAATTACTCGCTCACCTTGCGCCACCATTGCCACAATCGGCCCCGATGCCATGAACTCCATAAGTGGTTCATAAAACGGTTTACCTTCATGCTCGGCATAATGCTTTGCAAGAATTGTTCGGTCTGCAGTTAACATTTTTAAATTAGTAACTACATAACCTTTGTGTTCAATGCGTGCAATAACTTCGCCAACTAAGCCGCGTTTAACGCCATCTGGTTTAACCAAAATTAAAGTTTGCTCTGAACTCACTAATCTATTCTACGCATCTTTGGCTAAGGCTGAAAATTGGCTAATTTGGCTCATTCTTATCCCGCTGTGCAATAAGGCTCGCCTTTATTGCCTCACCCCTGCGGCCAAGGAGTATTGCGATGATCCAAAGTGTGGTGAAAACTCCTCCCATGTAATACATATGGGGAACAACTAGCCCATATCCAATTAAAAATATTTGCAAAAAACTTCCCAGCAAATACCCACCCTTGCGCTTTAAAAGCCCTGCATTGAGAATAAAAAGTATTGCAAGACCAGATCCGAAAATAATTTCATTTACAGATGCATCATCTTTTGCGATTAACAGCGCGAATCCCATAAGTATTGATTCCATTGTTAAGACTGCAGCTGCTAAAACTCTCATTTGTCCACTCCTTCTAATCTGCTTATAAATCCTCTTGCTAAACCTGCCGTAACAACAGAGCCTGTAATTAAAACTGCCCCTGGGCCATCACTTACCTGATTTGAAAGATTTACCTTCTCTATCGCATAGGTAATGGCGCCGCCCAAATCTGAGATGACCTCTATCTGCTCTGGCTTAAAGTATTTCACAGCAATCCTAGCAAGTTCACCTGAACCTAGCGCCCTTGGTGAATTACTTTGGGTTGTGATTATGTAGTCAACTGCTGTAGATAATTGCTGCAAAATGCCATCCACATCTTTATCGGCTAGTACTGCAACTACTGCAACTACCAAATGAAAATCAAATTCGGTGCTTATCGTTTTAGCAATTGCCCCTGCGCCATGTGGATTATGTGCTGCGTCAATTATTACAGTCGGGTCCTGATAAATAATCTCAAATCTACCTGGTGATTTAACCTTGCTAAATGCCTGACGTACTAAATCCTCATCTAACTTAAGGCCAGCAAAGGCTTCAACTGAAGCTAGTGCAAGGCTCGCGTTATTACTTTGATGATCACCATAAAGTGGCAGATATATTTCATCAATATCGCCATAGATACCTGCTAATGAAATTAGTTGACCACCAACTGCTAAAGATCGTTTTTTAACACTGAACTCAACACCTTCTCGAAAAGGTATTGCTGAGACTTTTGCAACATTAGCCATTAACACCTTTGCAACCTCACTACTTTGGGCAGCTAAGACAACATTAGATTCTGGCTTAAATATGCCGGCTTTAGTTTGAGCAATTTCAGTCAAGGTATTTCCTAGATACTCCATATGATCAAAACCGATAGGAGTCATTACTGAAACCAAAGAGGATAAAACATTTGTGGCATCCCACTGACCACCCATTCCTGCTTCGATAACACCAACATCTACTGGATATTCAGCAAAGGCAACAAAGGCCATTGCAGTTATCCCTTCAAAGTAGGAGATTGGAATTATTTGGCGTGAATCAATTAAATCTAAATATAAGGCGATGTCGTCATAAGTTTTGATCATCATTTCATCACTTATTGGCTGACCTTTAATACTAATTCGCTCTGTAAAAGACTCTAAATGTGGTGATGTATATCTGCCAACTCGATAGCCTAATTCGGTAAGTAATTGATCAATCATTCGCGCGGTCGTAGTTTTTCCATTTGTACCGGCAATATGAATGCTCGGATAAGAAAGCTGCGGAGAGCCGAGTGCATCTAATAAAGCAATTATTCGATCTAAGGTGGGTTCAATCTTATTTTCTGGCCAGCGTTTATTTAACTCCTGCTCAATTTCATGTAATCGATTTGGTGAAAGTGAGCTACTCATCTACTTCGGAAGCTTTTCAAGCAGTGCGGTTAATCTCTCAATATCTTCACTGGTTTGAGTAAGGCGTAGCCTGATCTCACTGACTACCTCCATTGGCGCCTTTGCCATAAAGCCTTCATTATCTAATTTAACTTTTGCAGTATCACGATCTTTTTTAGCAGCTTCTAGGTCTTTAGTTAACCTAGATCTTTCAGCAACTAAATCAATTGCCCCAGTTAAATCAAACTCAACAATTACCTGACCGATTTGGGTTTTAGCGGTGAAGTTTGCGCTCTTATCATCACACTTGAGGATGTGACGCAGTGATGTTTCATACTCAGCTAAACCAACTTTATCTAGGTGTGTGAATTTTGCAGAAATCTTTGCCGCACTCTTTATGCCTTGATCATTTCTAAACCTGCGAACCTCAGTAACGATCTCCTGCATCATATTAACTAGTTCAACTGATTCTTGATCTTGTGAAGATAACTCAGATTTAGGCCAATCTGCGATCATCAATGATGAGCCTCCAGTTAAATTACACCAAAGCTCTTCAGTAATAAATGGCATCACTGGATGCATCAGTCTAAGTACTTGATCTAATACTTCACCTAATACCCGCTGACTCTTAGCAGCATCGTTTCCAGCAAAAGTTGCCTTAGATAACTCTAAATACCAATCACATAAATCATCCCAGGTGAAGTGATAAATTAATTCACAAGCTTTTGCAAACTCAAATTTTTCAAATAATTCATCAGCACTTGCAACTACTTGATCTAGCCTTGTGAGAATCCAATTATCTATTGCATTTAAATCACTACGCTTGGCAAGTTCACCTTCTACTGTTGCGCCATTTAGCTTGGCAAACCTGGTGGCATTCCATAATTTAGTAGCAAAATTTCTAGATCCAGCAATCCAATCCTCAGCCAGCGCTTGATCAGTTCCCGGGTTGGCTCCCCTGGCCAATGTAAAGCGAAGTGCGTCTGAGCCATATTTATCCATAAACTCAATTGGATCAACAGTGTTTCCACGACTCTTACTCATCTTCTTACCAAATTGATCTCTAACTAAACCATGTAGTGCAATTACATTAAATGGTTGCTTACCATCCATAGCAAATAAACCCATCATCATCATTCGAGCAACCCAGAAAAATAAAATGTCATAACCAGTTACCAACACTGAGGTTGGATAAAACTTCTTTAAATCATCAGTATCTGCCGGCCAACCTAATGTTGAAAATGGCCAAAGCGCGGATGAAAACCAGGTATCTAATACATCTGGATCTTGGATGTAACCAGGCGGTGCTTGCTCATCTGGTCCACAAACAACAACCTCACCATTTGGACCATAAAAAACTGGAATGCGATGTCCCCACCAAAGTTGGCGAGAGATACACCAATCATGCATGTTATCTACCCATTCAAAATATCTTGGCGCCATTTCCTCTGGTTCAATTTTTACTCGGCCATCTCTAACCGCATCCGCTGCTGCTTTGGCAAGTGGTGCCACCTTAACAAACCATTGTTCAGAAAGTCTTGGCTCAATTGTGGTCTCACATCTTTGGCAGTGACCAACTGCGTGAACATATGGTCTCTTTTCGTTAACAACTCTTCCTAATTTTCTAAGCTCTTCCACAACTGCTTTTCTTGCATCAAAGCGATCCATGCCATCAAATTTTGTACCAGTGCCTTCCATCACGCCATGTTCATTCATGATAATTACTAACTCAACACCATGCCTCATACCCATCTCAAAATCATTTGCATCATGAGCCGCTGTTACCTTCACCGCACCTGTGCCAAAGTCAGGATCTACTAATTCGTCCGCAATAATTGGAATCATTCGATCAACAAGGGGTAGTAATACTTTTTTGCCAACTAAATGCTTATATCGCTCATCATTTGGATTTACTGCAACAGCGCCATCACCTAACATGGTTTCAGCTCTAGTAGTTGCAATCGTAATGTTGACTTCATCATCACCATATTTAATAGAAACAAACTCACCAGAATCATCCTTATGATCAACTTCAATATCTGAGATTGCGGTTAAACACCTTGGGCACCAGTTAATAATTCGCTCTGCCCTATAAATTAATTCCTTTTCATATAACTGCTTAAATATTGTTAAAACTGCCTTACTTAAATTCG
>JAQCGQ010000090.1 GCA_027730465.1 Actinomycetota bacterium
TATGACGAGTACTCTGTTTAATATCAGTATTTTTTGTGCTCATATATTTCAATTAGTCAGAAAGTTTTAGCTTTACTAACTCAAACTTAACTTGGTTACTTCTTCTTTTTCTTACTTACAGGCTTCTTACTTATAGAGTTTTTACTATTAGCAGCCTTTTGTTTTCTTGCAGCTGCCGCAGCTGCCCTCTTTCCAGCACCAACTACAAAAGTTTTCGCTACTGGCTTATTTTCAGCATCTAAGTTGGCATTAATATCCATTTGAAGTTGAGATAAGCGATCAAATGCGTGTTTTAGTTTCTGCCTTGACTCTTGAACCGCATTTTCAGCAGCATTAAGGGATGAATTCTGAGCACGGTGTAGCCGCTCAGCCTCAGAGATCGCAGAAGATAACCATGAACGGTAATCAAGAATACTTCTACCTGCATTTTCAACTAATTTTTGTGCATCTCGTTTAGCAGCAGATGTTATTTGAGCAGCATTTCTTGCTGATTCATTAAGAATTGAATCTGCTTCACCTTCAGCCGTTGATATTAAATCAGCAGCATCATCTTCAGCTGCTGAAATATATTTACGCCCACGTGACTCAGCTGATGCGAGAATACTTTTTGCCTTATTTTCAGCTGCTTCTAGTTTTTCTTTGGTATTTCTATTTGCTTCAGTAACAAGACGTTGCGACGCTGCGTTAGCTTTTGCCTCGCGTGCTTGAGCAGACTTAATCATTGCCATGGCAGTCTCAGTTGCCAATATTTCAAATTCTTCGCGGCTTAAGCCGGTAATGTCACGGCGAGATCTAAGGTCGTTTAGTTGATTCTCTAATTCACGAATTCGCTCTAAGGCATTTTGTGTTGGTGCAGGTTTACTGTCATCTTCGCCTTTAAAACCCACCCAAGATAGAAAGTTTTTATCTGCCATACCCGTAGCCTTCCGTAGGTTTAAAGTAAAAACAACTGGTGCGGGAGGTGGGACTTGAACCCACACGCCGAAGCACAGGTTCCTAAGACCTGCGTGTCTGCCATTTCACCACTCCCGCATTTATTCAGTTGAGTGAGGGACAAAGATTACGGTGTATATGCCCGCCTCACCAAAACTAACGACCTTTAGCAAGGCCTAACGGGTAACCTTGCTCAAATGAGTGCAGATTCAGTGCAAAGTAAGGTCGCTGCGGTGATCCTTAAGGCTCTGGAAATAGCCAAAAGTGAAGGCCTACTTCACTGTGATGTGCCATCACAATTAATTTTAGATCGTCCAAAAAATCGTGACCATGGTGATTATGCAACTTCAATTGCATTAGCTCTTGCGAAATCAGCCAATATGCAACCTGGGGTGATAGCTAAGGTGATTGTTAAAACTTTAACCGATAACAAACTCTTAACAAATGCAGGTATTAGTAAGGTAGAAATTGCCGGTGCTGGATTTATTAACATCACTTTAGAAAGTGCTAGTCAAGGTGTAGTGGTTACTGAAATTCTTACTGCTGGTAAAAAATTCGGAACCTCAAATATGCTAACTGGCAAGAAAATAAATCTTGAGTTTGTTAGTGCAAATCCAACTGGGCCGCTTCATTTAGGCCACACTAGGTGGGCAGCGGTGGGGGATTCACTAGGCAGACTCTTAGCAGCAGCCGGGGCGCAGGTAAGTCGTGAATTTTATGTTAATGATCGTGGAAATCAGATGGATTTATTTGGTGCATCCCTACGTGCTGCCGCACTAGGTAAGCCTCGACCTGAAGATGGCTATCACGGTGAATATATTGAAGATTTAGCTAAAGAAATTGTAAAAAGTAATCCACAAATTACCCAGTTAGCAGAGAGTGAATCAATATCAGCATTTACCCAAGCTGGCTATAAATTACAGCTAGAGCAACAACGTAAAGCTTTAGACAACTTTGGCACGAACTTTGATACTTGGTTTTCCGAGCGAAGCCTTTATGAAAATAATTTTTTCAATCATTCTTTAGATAAATTAAAAAAACAAGGTCATGTTTATGAAGAAGAGGGTGCTACTTGGCTTCGCACTACAGATTTTGGTGATGATAAAGATCGAGTAATGATTAAATCTGATGGCACATTTGCCTACTTTGCCTCCGACTCTGCTTATTATGTAAGCAAGAGAGAGCGCGGATTTAATTTGTGTATTTATATGTTAGGTGCTGATCATCATGGTTATGTTGGCAGAGTAAAAGCACTTGCAGCTTGCGCAGGGGATGATCCAGAAAAAGATGTTGAGGTATTAATTGGACAAATGGTAAAGATTATTGAAGGGGGCGTTGAATTAAAACTTTCTAAAAGAGCTGGAACGATAATTACCCTAGAAGAGTTAGTTGAAAAAGTCGGTACAGATGCTGCCCGTTATACCTTGATCAGATACCCAACTGACACCCCGATGGTGATGGACATTGACTTACTTCGTAAAAATACTAATGAGAATCCAGTTTATTATGTTCAATATGCTCATGCACGAATATGTGCAGTACTAAGAAATGCTAAAGAACTTGGTATTAATTATGGTATTAAATTTTACGCACCCGAACTCTTAACTCATGAGCGAGAGCGTGAACTTGTTGGCTTACTTGCGCAATACCCTAAGGTTTTATCCTCAGCAGCCGAGTTGCGCCAACCACATCGAGTTGCAAGATATATTGAAGAGCTAGCCGCTCAGTACCATCGCTTTTATAATGATTGTCGAGTTTTGTCATTAGGTGATGAAAAAGTGAGCGGTTTAAACTCTGCTAGAGCGAGTTTATCGCAAGCAACTGCGCAGGTAATCAACAATGGTTTAGATTTACTTGGTGTTAATGCCCCGGAGAAGATGTAATGAGTAGTCAATCTAAATACCCAACCTCATTATTTTCTAGCAACTTAATCTTTACTGGCGAGAGTGAAAATGGTGGAGTTCTAGCAATAGCAGGCTGCTCTAGTGAAAAACTAGTCAAGGAGTTCGGCTCACCATTATTTGTAATTGATCAAGCAGATTTTTTCTTAAGAGCAAAAAGCTGGCGCCAAGCGCTAGATACTTCATTTGGTGGTGGACAGCTTTATTACGCTGCAAAATCATTTATTTGTGTTGAGGTTGCAAAATGGCTCAAGGAATTAAAACTTGGACTTGATGTTTGTAGTGCAGGGGAATTAGCAGTTGCGTTAGCGGCTAATTTTCCAGCAAGTGATATTGAATTTCATGGAAATAATAAATCTGAAGGTGAGATTACCACTGCAATAAAGGCAGGAGTTGGCACTATTGTAATTGACTCATTTGATGAGCTAACTAGAGTTGCAGATATTGCTAAATTACTAAATAAAATTCAAAAAGTTTATCTTCGCCTCACCCCCGGTGTTGATGCTCATACTCATGAATTTATTTCAACTGCGCATGAGGATGTGAAGTTTGGCTTTTCAATTGCATCCGGTGCAGCGAGTGAGGCAATTAAAAAATGTATGGAGCAAAGTTCTTTAAATCTAACTGGAATTCATTGCCATATTGGCTCACAGATATTTGAAGTCGATGGCTTTAAAATTGCAGCGCAGCGACTAGTTGCTGTGCTGGCAACCTTCCGTGATCAATATTCAAAGGAGTTAGCAGAGTTAAATATTGGTGGCGGCTATGGAATTGCCTATACAAAAGATGAAAGTGGGATCTCACCAGATGTAGTAATACCTGCAATTGCTTCAGTAATTAAAGATGAGTGCGCTAAAGCAAAGTTAGCCGTGCCTAGAATTTCAATTGAGCCAGGCCGAGCAATTGTTGGCCCTACCACCACCACACTTTACTTAGTTGGTACAACAAAATTAGTCAAACTAGATAACGGATCAGAGCGACGATATGTCTCAGTTGATGGTGGAATGAGTGAGAATATCCGCCCTGCTTTATATGGCGCCGTTTACTCTGCATTTTTAGCAAACCGAACCTCAACTGCAAAATTAATCTCAAGCAGAGTTGTTGGTAAGCATTGTGAAACTGGTGATATTTTAATTTCTGAGATTAATTTACCCTCTGATATAAAAGCTGGTGATTTACTTGCCATACCTGCAACCGGTGCATATGGACGCTCTATGGCTAGTAACTACAACCACATTTCAAGGCCTGCAGTTATTACAGTCATAAATGGGACTGCCCGCGTAATTTTGCGCAGGGAAAATGAGCAAGATCTGCTTAATTTAGATGTAGATCAGCCGCCACGGCAGATCTCATAAGTTTGAGATACTTCTCCAATGAAAACTCTTAAAGTAGGCATGCTAGGTG
>JAQCGQ010000091.1 GCA_027730465.1 Actinomycetota bacterium
TCCACCCCTAGGTAATATTCCTCTAGTTGCTGGAATATCTAATTTCATTGTCAGACCTTCTAAAGGACCGCGCCAGCCATCTTTAAAACCTATAAACTCATAGCCATAGGCTTTAACCCCTTTGCGAACAACTGCACGTATTACTGCATTTAGGCCAGGACAATCTCCGCCTCCGGTCAAAACACCAATACGCATTTAGAGGACTCCAAACTGGTTATCACGATAAGAAATTGGTCAACGTTGATAGTTAAGTCTACTCTGCCGCAATGGCAGTTAAACCCGAGATAAAAGATCACCTAGCCCAGCGCGCTAGCAATGGCCTACCTGAAGTTTGGCAGGCGCCAGTATCTGAGATTAGGAAAAATACCCAATCGCATATTGCCCTTAAACAACCCTTAATTGATATTCATGAAGTAAGGCATCAGAGTATTTTAGGGCCAACTGCGCAGCTACCTATTCGAATCTACCGATCAACGGATGGGAAAAATTTACCCGCTCTGGTCTACTTTCATGGTGGTGGTTGGGTTTTAAATTTTCTAGATATTTATGAACCTTCGCTTAGAAAAATCGCAAAGCATGGTAATTTTATAATTATTGCAGTTGAGTATCAAAAAGCACCTGAGAATCCATACCCTGTGCCTTTCGATGATTGCTATGAAGCACTTAAATGGACAATAAGTAATTCATCAGAGCTTGGAATTGATCCCTTATCTATCGGAGTTGGTGGAGATAGCGCTGGTGGTAACTTAGCCGCAGCTGTTGCAATTAAAGCTAGAGATGAAAAATTAATTAATCTAGCATTTCAACTTCTAATTTATCCGTGTATTGAAATAAATATGGATTATAAATCAGCAATAGATTATGCAGAGGGATATGGCCTAACAACGAAAGCTATGAAATGGTTCTGGGATCAATATCTTCCAGATAAAAAAGACCATAATGATGTTTATGCAGTACCTGCTAGAGCCACAACTCTTCGAGGAGTAGCACCTGCAATCATGTTAACTGCTGAATTTGATCCTTTAACCGATGATGGACGTAATTACTACCGGCGATTAAATGAGGATGCAGTAGCTAGCATTTATAAAGAGTATGCTGGGCAGATTCATGGCTTTTTTAATCTTGGCGGAGTAACTGAGGATGCAGATCTACTCTATTTAGACATTGCCCGTGAGATCAATGCAATCTTGGGAAGAGGAAATTAATTGACAAAAATTGGCTGGGGAAGATTTGCACTTCTCGGATTTCTTTGGGGAACGCCATACTTATTTCTTAAGGTAGCAGTTGAGGAAATACCTACTGTAACGATCGTATTCTTTCGTGTATTAGTAGGTGCTATCGTATTAATACCGATTGCATTGCGCAGTAAAAACTTAGTAATTGCAAGAAAGTATTGGCCATTTGTATTTCTTTATGCAATAACAGAATTGATAGGTCCTTGGTATCTAATCACTCATGCCGAGCAAAAATTAACATCTGGACTTACCGGCCTTCTTGTTGCAACCGTACCTATATGGTCAGCAGTTTTAGCCTCAATATTTGGAGATCACACTGTTTGGCATAAAACTAGACTTTTTGGTTTAATCGTTGGATTTACTGGTGTAGTTGCAGTAGTTGGTATTGAATCACTAAGTGGGCGCCAAGATATAGTCTCAATTTTGATGGTTCTGCTTGCTGCGATTGGATATGCCTACGCTATTAACATGATTAATCGTAGAATTCCAAAAGTTCCAGGAATTGCTATAAATACCTGGGCAATGATTATTACAATGATTGTTTACCTACCATTTGTATTACTAAATATGCCTACAGAAGTACCATCGCTAGAAGCCATGGGATCGGTATTAGCACTAGGTGTTTTCTGTACTACAAGTGCCTTTATTATATTTTTCAAACTTGTGGCAGAAGTTGGTCCACCGCGTGCATCATTTATAACCTATTTAAACACTGCAGTTGCAGTTGTGCTTGGTGTAATTATTCTAAGTGAACCAATCACTTTAGGAATTGCACTTGGCCTTCCGCTAGTTTTAATTGGCTCCTATTTTGCTAGTCGGAAAGTGAATCAATAAAGCCAAGTTTAGATAGTAACTTTGGATCCTTTTGCCACTCCTTTGAAACTTTAACGTGAATCTGTAAAAAGACTTGTAACCCAACAATATTTTCAATTGACTTTCGAGCAATACTACCGATTACCTTTAACTTACTTCCTTGTGGACCAATAATTATTCCTTTTTGACTGTCGCGCTCAACATGTAGCGTGGCTGAGATATCAAAAATCTTTCCATTATCCCGCTCCCCCATCTCCTCAATTGTGACCATAACTGAGTGAGGCAGCTCTTCATATAACTCCTCAATTGCAGCTTCACGAATTAAATCTGCAAACATCAGCTCCTGAACTTGATCAGTATTTATGTCAGTTGGGTATAAGGCGGGAGAAATTGGAAGTTTCTTCGCTAATAGATCAAGTAATAAATCAGTCTGTTCTAGGTTTTTTGCCGAAATTGGAATGATCTCAGCCTTTTCTTGGTCAACTTTTTGAGCAAATTCAGTTACTAAAACAAGCTTGGCCGCTAGTTCAGATTTTGAAACAGTATCAACCTTGGTAACAACTAAAAAAACCTCTTGCTGGCCTTTAATCTGCTTTGCAATATATTCATCACCAGCGCCAATATCTTCATTAGCTGGTAGACATAAAACTACTGCATCGGTTGCATTAATATTTTCATTCACCATCGAATTTAATCTAGTTCCAAGGGCAGTTTTAGGTTTATGCATTCCTGGTGTATCAACTACGATCATTTGAAAATTATCTCGATTTATTATGCCTCGAATTGGATTACGAGTGGTGTTTGGGTGATGAGAGGTAATTACAATTTTAGTTCCAACTAACGCATTTACTAATGTTGACTTACCAGTATTTGGTCGGCCGACAATTGCAATGAAGCCTGCTTTAAAATTACTCATTGGCCCTATTCTCTCACCTTTTGCCTTACCTCATTTGCAGTGGACTTATCACCTCTAATATCTCATCTAGGCTAGTTGCAATATCTGCTACTCGTTCGGCTATTAAACGATGACAGCCCTCACTTAAGGCTGAGGTAACTGGACCAGGAATTGCAAATACTGGCCGAAATATCTCAGCGGCCTCCCTAGCAGTTCTAATTGATCCGCTAGTAAATTTTGCTTCAACTACAACAGTTGACCTTGAAAGTGCTGCAATTAACCTATTCCTGATTAGAAATCTATAAGGCTTAGATTCAATATTAGGCATAACCTCAGGTATAAGTAGACCAGATTTAGTTATATTTAAATAATTTTTGATTTTCTAACGGATAAAGTTTATTTATGCCACCAGCTAACACAGCAATACTTAACCCACCCACAGATAATGTTCCTTGATGGGAAGCGGTATCAATTCCATAGGCGCCACCACTGACTACAACCAACTGAGCAAGGCAGGCCTGACTAGCAAGTGAATATGAAAGTTGTAAGCCATAATTTGTAGGTTGTCTGCTGCCAACAATTGATATTGATTTATCTAGTTTTAAAAGAGCACTCCTATTGCCTGCTATTACTAGACCAATAGGTGGTGTTGCTAAATCTGCTAGAGAAAAAGGCCAGTCACTGTCTTCAGGGGTAATAAAGATGCCGCTGGCATTATTTATTTCTATCTCTAGATCTTCAACCTTTCTCTGCATAATTTGCTGTTGCAGCTTTAAAATATCTTGTTGTTTTAAGAAATAGTTTCCAGAAATTATGCGTCGATAGACTGATAATCCCCCGCGTTGATTTATCTCATAACTCCAAAAAGGATCAGCAGGTTGGATAATAGAAAACAGAATTAATCTAGCCCTTGCTTCATTAATCACCTAACAAACCTAACCAATTATTAGGTAATTAACAGAGGAAAACAGTTCCTGTGTATTACTTACTCACTTCGATTATTGCAGCAATATTTGCAAATGATTTTCGATGAATAGGCAGAACTCCTAGTTCTTTAATAGCAGCGGTATGTGATGCAGTTATATACCCTTTGTGACTTGCTAACCCATAATTTGGATACTTTTTATCTAACGCAACCATAATATTATCTCGATACACCTTAGCTAGAATTGACGCAGCACTAATTGAAATTGCTACTTGATCACCTTTCCAGACAGCTAAATTTGGTGTGGTAAGACCTGGTATTGGATAACCGTCAGTAAGTACATACTCTGGCTTAATACTTAGGGCGTT
>JAQCGQ010000092.1 GCA_027730465.1 Actinomycetota bacterium
TTATTTGAAAATTTTAAGAACTTTTCGTGAGATCACATTAAGTTTTAAACTCAATGAACTTAACTTTTAACTATTAAGAGCTCTAGGCACCAGTTATGCGAGGGTGGCTCATAATTTTACATATGTTTTTTCACAAAGCCTATCGTTCCTTAATCACTGGGTCTTGAGTTTAAGTTCACTATAACCCACCTACACTCGAACTTTTGAACCAATTTTGCCAAAGTAAATCAAACTCATCATGGCAGCGGCGGTTATGCCAAGGGCAACGGTGATGGAGGTTAGTTGAACTACCCAAGCTAGGACTGTTTTTACAATAAAAATTATCAAGGCATTTATAAAACTTAATTGAGCAACTGCAACTGCGTTATTACCATTAGATAAGCGCCCAGCAATTGAGAAGAATAATGGTGACATTGCCGATGAGCCCAGGCCGGCTAAAAAGAAACCGGTAAATGCAATTATCACTGCGAGGTTTTTATTGGAATCAACTAGGTAAGTTGAGGTAAAGAGAGTGATAATTAAACTGCCTCCGCCCACCAAGCCACCAGTTTTTAGCCAAAAACTCTCACTTTCAAACTTAAGTGCATAACCAATTAAAAACCTACCAATAGTTAGCCCAAGAATGAAAATTAAATAACTTAATGCTGCAATTGAGGCTGGCATATTTAATTCCTCTTTGCCAAATAATGTTGCCCAATCAGCAATAATAAACTCCATAAGGGAGGCGCAAAAAAAGCCAATACTTAAAAACCAGCTGATCTTAAACTTAAACTGCTTTATTGAGGTTAATTGATAATCATCATCACCATCTGCCCTAACTGGGAATGTGGGAGAAAGCTTTGAAATAAAGAATTGGGTCATAAGCCAGATCACTATCATCAAAATACTTATATGCCCAGAGACAGAGAAGTTGTCTACAATTACAAATGCAATCCCAGCAGTTGAAAGTGCGCCAGCTCCCCAAGCTCCGTGAAGTTTAGGCAAAATTACCCGGCCAACTTCATCTTGGCGATGCAGAGTGTGACCAGTGGATGCGATGTGATAAATAGATATACCACCACCAGCTGTGATGTTTGCTAGTAGAAAAATGATCGAGGAACTAGTGCTACTTAAAATAATAAATGAAGCTGCGATTACTGTGGAGCCTAGACGCAGTGCTAACTTGGCGCCGATTCTATGAACAATTTGCCCGCCAATTAAAAGCATTATTAATGAGCCAATTGAGGACATACTTAATAAAGTGCCAAAGGTTCCATTATTTACACCAAGATTTGCCTTCAGATCTGGCGTGCGCGGAGCTAGCGACATTATTGAGAGACCAAATAAAAAGAAGATTGCAAAGAGTGATCTCATCTCACTTTTAGTTAAGATGTTTTTAGTAAAATTGTTCAAAACAACACACTTGCTAACTCACTACGGGCTTTAACCAACCTTGGATCAGTTGGATCTACTAAATTAAAGAGGGAAATTAGATGAGCCTTTGCTTTATCTCGTTGATCACCTGTATTTGATTTAATCACTGCCAGTAATCTATCGAATGCACCGCTTAAATCCCCTGAGGCAATTTGAATATCAGCGCACATTAATTGACTAGTTAGATCATCAGCTTTGGCATTTTTAAGTGTTAATACAGGATCAAGGCCCTCAATTCGAATCATTAAGTTAACTTGAGCTAAACCAACTATTGCAACCGCCTCATTTGGTTTGCGTTTAAGCCAAGCTTCATATGATCCCTTTGCAGCTTTGTAATCACCTTTCTCCATTGCAGCATATGCTGCCTCCTCCTCAGCCTCCATTGGAATTTCAGTAGGGCCCTGCGGTGCTTTTCCAACACCTTTTTGCGAGGCGAGCTCTAGTAATTTATTAATTACTAATCGCACCTGATCAGCTGGTGGCACTGATTCAAATAATGGAAGTAATTGCTCAGCCACTATTGCAATTGCAACTGGTACTGATTTTATTTGCAGAGCTTGTGCAACTTGGGGCTGAGAATCAACATCTACGGTGCCAAGTAACCAGGCATCTTTATCTGCTGCCTCTAGCTTTCCTAAAGTCTCAAGTATTTCCTTTGATTGGCTGCTTCGAGTAGACCAAGCAAGGAGAACAACAACTTTTTCTTTTGATTTAGAGACAAAATCTGTAACTAGGTTCTCTTGCGTAACAGGGATACCAACAGTTGGTAGCTGATCAGCGGTTGGCTTTTTTAAGGATGAAAGATCAAAGGCATTGCCAAAGTTTGCCCCACCTGCAATTGGTTTATTAAAACTCATCTAGTTATCACTACTCCTGAATCTATTTGGTAAGGTAAGACTTTTTCAATATAGTCAGCAGTAGCAAAATCTAGCCCAACATCTCTGCCTAATTTCTCACCCAGATACCAACGATTTTCTAATACCTCATGAAATAACTGCGCAGGGGCAACTCTGCCCCGCAGGTTCTCTGGAACTTGATTTACTACCCGCTTAAAGACATCAGATAGCCACTGCTTAACTACAACTGCGTTAGGGATGGAAGGTGCAAACTCGCGTGCTTTATATCGATCATATGAAGCAAGTATTCGCTTTGCTTGAAGCTCCTCAGCTTGCAGCCCCATTAACTCCTCTAGTCGGTTAGCGTGATAACGAGCTGCAACTAATTTTGGTTGAAATTTAATACTTCCTTTATCCCCTGTTGTCGTTACCTCAACCTCTTCAACGGCAAAGCCTAAATCTTGTAAAGCACGCATTGCTCGCTCCACCGCTTGCCTATCGGTGGCATCTAAAATTTGTGGCTCTTTAAGTATCTTCCACAATCTTTTATACCTTCTAATAACACCATCGGAAGCTCTAATTGGATTTATATCCTCAGATAAAACACCTGCCGTTGCTAAATCCTCAAGCTCAGCCGCCACATTAAAGTGGGCAAGCTCTAAATCATGCTCACGCTGGCCATCACTTAAAGATTTTTGAAACTCACCAGTTTCAGCATCGACTAGGTAGGCGGCGTAATCATTGGCATCTCTTCTAAACAGAGTATTAGAGAGTGAACAATCCCCCCACCAAAAACCAAGTAGGTGAAGTCTTACTAAAAGTAATGCCAGAGCGTTTGCCATATTTAAAATCTCAGTTGGTGTTACCTCACCACTTAGTATCACTCGGTAAGGAAGTGAGTACGGTAAGTACTTTGTAACTAAGGCAGCTGGTAATTCATTTCCTTGGCCATCAACTCTGCCCTCAATTACTGCAACTGGTTCCACGCATGGCGCTGTTCGCTGATTTAAATCTCTAAGTAATGTGTACTCACGATTTGCAAACGCAGGAACTGTCTCTTTAATTGCAAAGATCTCGCTATTACTTTTGTTTGGATTAGATCTAATTAATCTAACAACGTGGCGAGAGATACCACGCATGCCAGTGAGCACCTCATCCTCAGGCCAGTTCTCAAGTGATTGATCCCAAGGTAGGTTAGCTAAGGTGGCTATTTCCTCACCTAAACCCTTAATTCTTAGTCCGCTCACCCCAGTATTCTCCCTTATTTAACTACTTAGCCACTAATCAAGTCGTATTAAGTGAGTTAAAAGAAGGTTAAAATTCTTCTTATGGCCAGATTTAGTAAACCAAAAATTGGTGTGAAGTTTTCAACACTGCGTAGGGGTAAGAAAAATGTGCAGAGTAATGTTGATTATGGCAAGGCCGGAAAGCCAGTAAGTACTACTAATCCTTTCTACTTCGGCTTTATGGTCACAGCTGGAGCATTAATAGCCTTTACCTTGCTGCAAGCACTTGCATCGGCAAGTGCGGTATTTATTTTAATTATTATCTCACTATTTCTAGCAGCTGGCTTAAATCCAGCGGTTCTCTTCTTCCAAAACCGTGGCTTAAAACGTGGGCTCTCAGTTGGCGCTGTAATGGGCTTAGTTCTTTTATTTGTAGCTGCCTTTATTGCGATCGCTGCCCCACCATTAATTGATCAAGGTAATCAATTAGTTAATAACGCACCACAATTAGTTAAGGATCTAAATAATAATGCTTTTATTAATGATCTAAACAATAGGTATGGTGTTATTGACTCATTGCAAACAAGGGTTGATTCGGTAATTAAAGATGGGCAGTTTGCTATCACAGCCTTTGGTGGCGTTATTGGAGTTGGTAAAGCAGTTGTCTCAGGCTTGGTCTCAACCTTTACAATTTTAGTTCTAACCCTTTACTTTCTA
>JAQCGQ010000093.1 GCA_027730465.1 Actinomycetota bacterium
GCAACCGCCTCCTAAGCGGTAGGTCGCAGGTTCAACTCCCGCCGGGGACGCAATTACTAATTAAAAATTACTGTTCGGTTTGCAACTTGAAAAATTCTATCCTCAGCAAATAATTTAACCGCTTTAGATAAAACTCTTCGCTCAATGTCTCGTCCAATAGCAATTAGATCTTCAGGGCCAGATGCATGCGTAACATGAGTAACATCTTGCCTAATGATTGGTCCTTCATCTAAATCTTTAGTGACAAAGTGAGCGGTAGCTCCAATCACTTTTACACCACGCTCATAGGCCTGGTGGTAAGGCTTAGCTCCTTTAAATCCTGGTAGGAATGAGTGGTGAATATTGATAATCCGACCAGTCATCTGATCACATAACTTAGTTGATAGCACCTGCATATATCTAGCTAAAACAATTAAGTCTATATCTAGATCTTTTATCGCTCCACTAATTTCATTCTCATCTCCATTGCTAATTAATTTAAATTTGATTCCGTGAGACTCTACTAATTTTGCTAAATCCGGGTGATTTGAAATCACAAGTGGCATATGAATTGAAAGTTCACCTAACTCCTTTAGGTAAAGTAAGTCACGTAAGCAGTGACTTACTTTTGATACAAGAACTAAAACATTCTTTGGCTTTGCGCTTTCCCTAATTGAAATTATCGGTGAGAACTTTGCAGTAAGTGCTTGTATTGATTGTTTAGCTAAATCAATAGATTCATTTGTTTCAAAACGAGTACGCATAACAAAAAAATTAGTAATTGGGTCAGTAAATTGTTGATTTTCAATTATATTTCCAGAACAATCAAGTATTGCTTTGGTCATAGCATGAACAATGCCAGGTTGATCCTGGCATTGAAGTGTTGCTATTAAATCCATACCCAATCTTAGAGGGAGTTAGTGGGAAATCGTAAATCGCTTCATAGATTTAGGTGCCCACCAGTTACGTTCACCAAATAATCTCATTAATGCTGGAACTAATAGTGCGCGAACTAATGTTGCATCTAAAAGAATTGCAAATGCCACACCAAATCCAAGCATTTTAATTGAGGTGACACCACTTATTATGAAAGAAGCAAAAACAATTGCTAGTAACCCAGCTGCTGCTGTAATGATTCGAGCTGAGCGCTGTAAGCCAATCGCGACTGATTCAACATTTGATTTACCAGCATCATGTTCTTCTTTAATTCTAGAAAGTAAAAATAACTCATAGTCCATCGATAATCCAAAGGCAACAACTGCTACTAAAATAATTGAACCAGTATCAACAGCGCCAGTGACGGTAAAATCACCGACTAACCATCGCAAATGTCCATCAACAAATATCCAAGTTATGGCGCCCAAAGTAGCGGCGAGGGATAAAATATTTAAAATTACAGCCTTAATTGGCAAGATTATTGAACCAGTAAAAACAAATAATAAGACTAAAACACCGACCGCAATCCAAGTCAGCGCCCATGGCATAGTTTTTGCAATGCCAATTTGGGTATCAGCATAATCTGCCGCAATTCCACCAATTAATGTTCCCGCTGGAGATTTTATTTCGCGAATATCTTTAATGAGTGATTCTGCCGGCAGTGTTCTTGGCGGCATTGAATGTATTGCGGTAACGCGCAAATCATCACCGAAAATTTGTGGCGCAGATACTCGGACAATTCCATCAACCTTAGCTACTTCAGAAATATATTGATTGACTTCTGCTTGAACTAGCACACCCTTTGGTATAACAATTTCAACTGGATTTCCTTCTTGTCCAGGAAAACGATCTGAAATAATTTTTGAAGCAAATGCGGCTGGATTATTGGCAGGCAAAACTCTGGAGTCAACTTGTGAGAAAACTATATTCTTAATTGGTGCTGCTAATACAGAGAGAATTACTAGAGATAAAACTACAACTGCTAAAGGTCTGCGCATAACAAATCGGGCGGTCTGTGCCCATCTACCATCCTCTTTGGGTGTTATCGCACTCTTACGTATGACTGCTTTATCAATGCGCTTTCCTAAAATTGCTAAAAGTGCTGGTAGCGCCACAAGTGAACCTAAGACTGCCATAACGACAACAGTTACCCCGGCATAACCAAATGATTTTAAAAACATAAGCGGAAATAACATCAATGAGGCGAGTGTAATTACAATTGTTAAACCTGAATAAAAAACAGTCTTACCAGCTGTATTTATAGTTTGCTTAATTGCTTCATCTACAGATTTACCAGCGTGTAATTCTTCCCGAAACCTGTTAACAATTAGCAATGAATAATCAATACCTAATCCAAGGCCCAGTCCAGTAATTAGGTTTAACGCAAAGATACTTACGCCCGTAAATAAGGTTAATAAATACATAATTAGGAATGAACCTAGAATCGCTGAGACTCCCACTAAAAGGGGCATACCACTCGCAACAAGGCCACCAAATACAAAGACTAATAAAATGAAGGTTAATGGAATCGAAATAGCCTCAGAGACTTTAATATCATCTGCAATTTTCTTATTAATAGCACTAGCAAAAACACCAGTTCCGCTGGCATAAATTCTTAAATTTTTGTAATTACCATCATATTTTTTTCCAACCTGCTCACCTAAACTTTCAATATCTTCCCAATCAACACTTTTGCTATAGATAAATAGGAATGCAGAATTACCGTCAATACTTTTAAGAGATGGCGCACCCCCTGCTGACCAATAGGAGAGAGTTGATTCCACTCCTGGAATAGATTTAATTTCCTGCTCAAGTTTTGTTGCAGTTGCCACTGATTCAGGATTTGTTAATCCACCTTTTGTTTCAACTACTAGGACAACGACTGGTTCTTTAACTTTAAAGACATCAGTTAAATACTCAAAGGCCTTGGCCGAATCACTATTTAAGTCTGAGTAACCACCACTTTCTAACTTTCCAAAGACAGCTGTCCCGATTCCACCAGAGGTGATTATTGTGGCCACAAATAATGCAAAAATAAATTTCTTACGGCGCACTATAACTGAGCCTAATTTTTCAAACATGAGCACCTTATCGTTAATTTTTCGCAAATTTGGGTAGACTTATATTCTAATGAGCACTGATAAAGAATCAAAAAAAATTAGCGATTCAGTTGTGGGTGAAGTTAATCACCCGCTTTTGCCTAAAATAACTAATGATGAAGTTGATTCAGAAACCGATACCCGCCGAGATGATGAGATTAAGCAAGATAAACCACCTCACCACAACTAATCCTTAGCTTTTGGCTCTACCTTCTTTTCAGCTTTTTTCTCTGGCTTACTTTCAGTTTTATCAGCAGGCTTATCACTTTTTGTCACCGGTATTGGCCTTGAATCTGTTTTGTAAAATCCACTTCCTTTAAAGACAACCCCAACATTGTTATATACCTTACGAACCTCACCGCTACATTTTGGGCAAACCTCGATGGCAGCCTCACTAAATGACTGAAACATTTCGAAAGCATGCTCACATTTATTACACAGGTACTCATAGGCTGGCATAGGAGATAATCTTAAGCAGGTGGGAAGATAAGGGCTAACTGGGGATAAGGAGTAGCTAAATGAAGCGGGGATTTCAAATACTTACTGCCTTGATGTTTTCTATAATTTCAATTTCACCAGCCTTTTCAACTTCAATCGTAAACACATCACCTACTGCCGGTTCTGTGTTAAGTGTTGCACCAACTGCAGTGACTATAAAAGCAAGTGCTGAACTTGCAGATGTGGCTAATGAAATAACTGTCACTGATCCAAATGGTGCGCGAGTAGATGATGGGTCTGTACAAATTCAAGGACAAGTCTTAATGGTTGGCTTAAAGCCACTAACTGTTTCGGGACTTTATACGGTTTCCTACACAATCATGGCAATTGCAGAGGCACCTACTGTTAGTAGTTTCACTTTCCTTTATAACGCACCAGCTGAAATAACTCTAGCCACCCCATCACCATCTCAGAGTGAGATCAGCACTCCAACTGTAAATCGCACTACCGATATATTTGTTATTGCCCTACTAATTTTCGCATTTATAGTTTTAATATTTTTATCTAGGTATGCAAAGCAAACATTTAAAGCACCAGCAAAAGCTAAAAAGCCACCTATTCGAAAAAGTAATAGCAGGAAATTT
>JAQCGQ010000001.1 GCA_027730465.1 Actinomycetota bacterium
AGCCTGGTACGTCTGCTCGACTTTTAGACTTAATAAACTTATTAATCATATATTTTAAGTAAACAGTGATTCTAAGCATTTTATACTCCAATATGTGTGTTTGGGTGAGTATAAATTAAAATAGATTTCATTTTAGATTTATTTAGAGAATGTGGATAGTTAGAAATTCATTAAATATGTAACTTAATGAAGTTTTTTGATTACTGAAATATGATTATGATCAGATTTAGTTATTTATGCAGTGTTTTATACTCTCTAAATCAGAGGTTCTCATTGTGTCTAGTAAATAGAAATCAATATTTGATACTCCTAAATTAACTAAAGCACTTACTTTGTTCACCAAATTTTCTTGACTAGTACTATCTGGATAAGTTGGTCGCAAGATCGCTGTAATACCAGCAGTTGTTGCCGTAAGATAGTTATTGGCTAAATCTGTTACTGAATTAACATCCTGTCGGTATATCAATGGTTCAAAACCATCAATAATTTGATTAATTTGCTTTGTATCAATTCCAATTTGCCAACTATTCTCAATAGCTTTTGCAGAATTCATATCAAGTAGAGGTGCTTGATCTACATACTTAAAAATTACTCCTGCTGCTTTTGTTACCTTTGATATCTCGTTATAGATAGATGCGACTGTACTTTCTCGCCAGGTAAGAAAGGTAAGAATTTCTGGGCCAACGATCTCAGCAATAAGCTCCTTAGTTAACTTCTTTCCAAGCCAGGGATCAGCTTTTTCAAATACTTTAGTGAGAGTATTTCTAATAGCAGGGGCTGTATATCTGCGCCACTTTCTTGAAAACTTTTAACACAGTATGAACAAAAACAAAGTGAGAATAAAAACTCAGACGCTGGACTTAACTCGATAAAAAAGCGCTCATGGTGTTCCCCATGCCTTGCGCCGTGAAAATGTAAAGATTCAGCAGTTATTCCACTAACTCCTCTGCTTACTAAATCTTTAGTCAAACCAATTGCATACCCAGCAACTGCTGGGTTAATTGGGCAAAGCTCAGATAAAAATTTATTTCCAAGTACGTTTGTAACGGCAGCGTCAGGGTTAGCTATTGCGATAGCTGAATTATGCATATAGACGGCCCAAGCATTTACCTCAAAGTTATTTTCTCCAGCTACTTTAATGACAGAGTCAATAAGCTCATTATTTGGGAGTTGATCTACTAGAGCAGGTTTGAATGCATAATCTTCATACTTACCGTAATCACTTTTATAGTAATGAAAACCATCTGATAAGTACTCAAGTTGCGGGCCTTGTCGCAGTAGTAGGTCTCTACTACCATGATAATTTAAAGCTAAATTGATGCCAGATAACCCATAACTTTTTAACTCTGGGATGACTTTTTTTGCTGGTTCTCTAAAAAAAGTATATGGAAAAGTGAAAGCATTTGATTTAATGGAACTCATTTAACGCTGCCGGCAGTCAATCCACCAACTAAGTATTTCTCAATCATAATAAATAAAATTACTACTGGAACTATTGCAATCATGGTGGCTGAGAACAGATATTCCCAAGCTATATCGTATTGTCCGATAAATTGAGTTATACCAACTGGTATTGGCTTTTTTTCTACTGAACTAATGATTGTTAAAGCAATTGTGAATTCATTCCAAGCTGCTACGAATGTAAATATAACTGCAGTCACTAAACCAGGTAGTGCTATGGGAAGGGTGACCCTTCGAAGCGCCTGGATTCTGCTACAACCATCAATTAGCGCTGCTTCCTCTATTTCAACTGGAATACTTGAAAAGAAACCAGAGAGTAGCCATATTGAGAACGCCAAATTAAATCCAGCGTTTAGAATTATTAATGCAAGGTAGGAGTCAAGTAAGTTAAAGAAATCAACCTCTCGAAATATTCCAATAATTAAAGCAGTTGGTGAAAACATTTGAGTTGCAAGAACCAAAAGTAAAAAAGCACCGCGCATTTTAAACCGATAGCGTGCAATAAAATAGGCTGCCGGTAAGGAAACAATTAAAACCAGCACGGTAGCCGAAATTGAAACAATTAAACTTGATTTCAAATATCCAGCAATCGGAGCCTTCTCCCAAACATCAATATAGTTACTCCATTGCCAGACTTGAGGAAAATGGGTTGCGGGTGTGGCAAATAATTCATCGTGTGACTTTACTGAAGTAAGAAACATATTGATGTATGGATACAAGAAAAACCATGCAATGAAATATGCACCAAGAATTGTACTTACTTTCTTAATTGAGAATCCTTTAGTTCTTATTGAACTCATATTTCAGTCCTAGTTGCGCGAGTAGCACGCAAATAAAAAGCAACAATGATCATAATAATAATAAAATTCATTACACCTAACGCCGTTGATGGTCCCATGTTTGACTCGATAAAAGCTAATTTATATGCAAAAGTTGTGGTGGTATCTGTTTCATAACCTGGGCCACCCTTAGTCATGATCCAAATAATTGGAAATGAATTAAAGACGTTTATTAAATTAATTATGGTGGCAATCAAAAGCGAGTTTCTAAGCAGGGGAAACTTTATCTGCCGATAGATTTTCCAATGTGAGGCGCCATCTACAGATGCTGCCTCAACTATGTCGGCTGGAATTGATTGCAAGCCAGCAAGTAATACAAATGTAGTGAAAGGAATAGATACAAAAACTGCTACCCACATTAATACATAAAAGGAACTGCCTGGATTGTTAATCCAATCCACAGGTTCCGAAATCAAACCAAGTTGAGTTAAGGTTAAATTTAGCTCACCTGAATAGGCATCAAGTATCCAACTCCAAATCATGGATGTCATTACGACAGAGGCAGCCCAAGGGACAATTAATGCCCACCGGACATACTTTCGGCCAGGAAAATTCTGATTGATTAGTTGGGCAAGTGGAAGTGATAATAAAACTGTAAAAAACACGATCCCAAATACCCAAAGTAATGTGCGGGAAGCTACTGGGTATAAATCTGGATTTGCAAATAGGTCTCGATAATTTGTTAAACCGTTAAAATCAAGCAGACTTCCGGCAGCAGATATATCGGTGAAAGATATTCTTACCAATTCTATAACTGGCCAAATAACAACTAAAATGATTAGAACTAATGCAGGACCAATCCAAGGAAGTGCGCTAAGAAGTGAAACATTATGACTTACCTTTAATTTTTTAGGATTCTTAGCAGAGCTTTTTTTTAGCAATCCAGTGCTCAAAATCCCTCTTTTCGATTATCCTGCAGATTTAAATCTTACTTAATTATTTAGAAGCGGGGCCTGAGAATTCTCTCAGACCCCGCCGATTTCAGCTTACAAGTAACTGCTTACCTGTATTACTTAGTTCCTGCTGCTACTGCTGCTTTTTGCAAAGACTTTAGAACTGTCTTTGCATCCTTTGTAATTCCGGTACCGATCTGGGTTTGGATCTTTCCGGTTACAGCTCCCCATGAACCTAGGGTTCCTGGGTAGAAGATAGCGTTTGGAAGTTGCTCAATGAATGGAAGCAATGATGAATCCACTTCAGATGAGGCTGACTTAGTTGCAGGGATAAATCCACCAGCAGCCTTTAGGAAGCCAGCATAGTTCTTACCCTCGAACAAGAAGTTTAGATACTTAGATACTGCATCTTGGTTTCCAGTCTTCTTAAATGCCATGAAGTAATCCTGGACACCTAAAGTGATTGGCTTCTTGCTTGAATTAGCTGATGGGAATGGTGCAACACCATAATCAACCTTGCTCTTGTAATCCTTCAAAGTTGAAGGGAAGAACACGGAAGCATTAATCATTGCGACCTTACCTTGGCTAAATAACTTAAATGCATCGGTACGATTTGTTGATGCAGGGTTTGGTTGTGTATACCCAGCTTTTACCCATGCCTTAAGTTGGTTAAGTGTCTGAAGGTTTGCTTTTGAGTTAATAACCCATTTGCTTTTCTTCTCATTAAAGTAACGTCCACCATTTCCGCCTGCCCAGATTTGGAACTCAGCTTGAGCTTCCTCTGATCCAAGTGGAATTGCTAACGGATAAACCTTTGAACCGTACTTAGCTTTGATCTTCTTAGCCGCAGCAGTTACCTCAGCCCAAGTGGTAGGAATCTTTGTGTTTCCAGCACCGTAGAAGACAGCTTTATTAATAAAAAACATACGAGCAGATGCTAGATCTGGAACAGCATACTCGACGCCATTGTATGTTGAGTTATCGCGGAACGCGGTAACGAAATCTGCAAGCTTGGCCTCTGAATATAGGTCGCTATTCTTATACAGCAAACCTTCAGCAGCAAACTCTGAAAAAGTATTTAGATTAAGAACATCTGGATATGACTTAGTTGAGATATATGTTCTACCCTTTACTAAAATGTCATCCCAGCTTAGGTTCTCATGTTCAACTTTAATGGTTGGGTTAGCAGCCATAAAGCGAGCATTAAGATCCTTGTAATATGCAGGCATAGCATCTGTGTAGTTAGGGGTAACAACTTTAATTGTTACATTAGCAGCTTGTGCTGGAGCAGCAACAACTAGTGCACCTGCTACCAATCCAAGTGATGCCAGCGCAGCAAAACTGCGTTTTATAAGTTTATTCATTTATATCTCCTCCTAGGATCCCATCTAACGACAGGGAGGATAACCTCACCATTTATTATCAATCTGTGCAAGTTATTATCAATCTGTGCAAGGCGCTTCCTTGTGGGTAAATATAACTATTTGGCATCTATGGGCTATAAATCCTCAAATTTCGCTATCTAGCCCTTAGCCCAACCCCAGGTAATGCTTGAGTTCGGCTACCACCCTTTAGAGTGGCAATTCCTGAGATCCAAACCATTTCAAAGCCTTTTGCAGCAACCCTTGGAGATTCATATGTTGAAGAGTCAATCACAGTTTGAGCATCAAATAAAACCATATCTGCTTTCATGCCTTCAGAAATAAAACCTCGATCCTTAAAACCCAACCGCTTTGCCGACCTTCCAGTCATTCGTGCAATAGCACCCTGCATTGTTAAAACTTTCTCTCCCCTTGCATAAACTCCCAGATATCTTGCAAAAGTTCCATAACCTCTAGGGTGAGGTCGATTTCCGGTAAGAATTCCATCACTACCAATCATATGTCGCCGGTCTTTCATAATCGCTCTTACATTTGGTTCATGGCCAGCAAAAATTACACAGGATGCTTTTAACTCTTCATCAATAATAAAGTCTAAGTAAAAGTCTTCGACATTCGTATTCACTGAATTAGCTGCTGTAACTAGATCAACTCCAATAAATTTATGGTTGTGTAACTTTTCAACTCCAGCAATTGTAATAGCTGGCCAGTTAATAACGCCGCCATGATTGCCATCACTGCCGGTGACTGTTAATTCATGAATTACTCTATTTCTGCTATCTAGAGTACTTAATCTTTTTATAGTTTCACTCTTACCGCCTGCTTGAACCCATGATGGCAGCAAGGCATGAAGATAAGTTGAACCAGCGAGATATGGGTAGGTATCTAGTGTTACATCTATTCCATCTTTTTCAGCACGATTTAGTTGATCAAAAAGTAGATCAGTTTTTCCATGATAATTTGGATGACTCATATGGCAATGAGTTAGATGTAGAGATGAATTTGATTGACGCGCTATTTCTATACAATCAGAAACTGCGTCTAAAAACTTTTCTCCATAATTTCTATGATGAGGTGCATAAAAGCCATTATATTTTGCAACGACCTTGCATAACTCAATTATTTCTTGATCATTTGCATACATTGCAGGCGTATAAGTAAGCCCCACCGACAAACCAAAAGCACCTTCTTTCATGCCCGTTTCGGTTAGTTTAATCATTTGCTTTAATTCATCGGCACTAGCAATACCTGGTTCATTTCCTCTAACTAACATACGAACAGAGCCATGCGGTATTAAATATGCAATATTTACTGCAGAGCCTCTATCTACCTCGGTTAAATAATCTGAAACTGAATGAAAGTCCCATTTCAGCTCAGATGGATCAGCATTCCAGCCGAATAATTGTTCTCGTAATAAAAGCAAGGTTTCTGGATTATTTGGTACATAGCTAAGGCCATCTTGTCCAACTACCTCAGTTGTTACACCTTGAGTAACTTTTGCTAAATGCTGCTTATCAGTTAGAACTGCTAAATCTGAATGCGCATGCATATCAATAAACCCAGGAGCTAGCGTTAAACCTGAGCCATCAATTATTTTTCCTTCTTCGCTACCTCTTAAAATATCGCCAAGCTGACTAATAACACCATTAGTTACAAGCAGATCTTGACGCTTAGCTGGTTTATCATTTCCATCGATTACCTCTGCGCCACGAATAGTAAAAGTATTCTCAGCCATTAACTTTAATCAGAGCCTTCTACCATTTTATACATTGGGGCTAGGCCAGCTAATAAACCACCATCAACTACAAACTCACTTCCACTAATCCATTGAGCTTTATCAGAGAGCAAAAATAAAACAGCTTCAGTAACATCGATAGGGGTTCCAACTCTGCCTAGTGGATACCAAGATTTTAATTTTTCAAATATTTGTGGATTACGATCTACTCGCTCTTGCCAAGCATCTGTTGCAATAGTTCCTGGGACAACAGTTGTACAGCGGACACCATCTGGTCCATATCTAACCGCTACAGTTCTAGTTAATGCATGTAATCCTGCTTTTGCAACACTGTAAGCATCGCTACCAATCATTGTCTTAGCGTTAACAGTACCAATATTTATTATGCATCCTTTTTTACGTTTAATCATGCCAGGAAGTGATGCACGAATTGTTAAAAAACTTCCAGTTAAAGTAACAGCGAGTGAGCGGTTCCAAACCTCTAGTGAGGTTGATATTAGGTCTTGTGAATCATGAATCATTGCATTATTAACTAGGCAATCAATTTGACCAAAATCTTTTTCAATTTTAGCAAAATTATTTACAACATCAGACTCTTTTGATAAGTCAGTCAGATAGCCCTTTATATTTATACCCATCGCAGCAATTTCTTTAGTAGTAGCTTCAAGATTTTCTTCGATTACTTCTACTAAAGCAACCTTTGCACCACGTAAACCAGCACCAATTGCAATCTGTTTTCCGATTCCTCTGCCAGCACCAGTTACTACTACAACTTTGCCAGCTAACTCTTGGTTTGCCTCCATATTAATTGCGCCCTAAAGGGCTACAACAAGATCAATCTCAACTAATATATTAATTAGATCAGATCCAACCGTTGTCCTAACTGGAAATGGAGCTGAAAAAAATTCACGGTAAACCGCATCATAAGCAGCAAAGTCCCGATTCACATCCTGCAAGTGAGCAGTAACTTTGACTACATCTGCAAATTTGGCTCCCTTTGTGTCAAGAATTTTTTGTAGGTTTTTAAGCGTCTGTCTAGTTTGCTCAGCAACACCACCATCAACAATTTTTCCTGTTGCCGGATCCACTGGCCCCATTCCACATGTATAAAGGAAATCATTTGCGGCTACACCATGTGAATATGAGCCACCAGGAGCTGGCGCACCTTTTGCTTGTATATGTTCAACCTTCATCGCTTCTCCCTCATTAGAAAAATGTATGAATGCAATCTACAACATCATAGTTGTCGTTGACTAGCGGGATTAATCGCCATTTATCAAAAGTAGTGCATGGATGAGAAATTCCGAGGCCAATTAACTCTGATACTGCAAAATTTTGATTACTTCGCAAAAATCCGTGCTGATCATTTAACTTTTCAACTTCACCAGAAAACTTACTTAATTTTCCATCATATTTGAGAATCGGTATTGGGTTGTGTAGATCGCACCCAACATCTCTTTTGCCTAGATTTAATACGCCAAAGCCTTTCTCTGGTGCACTAATTATCTGCGCCCAAACTTCAATGGCTGGTAAAAATGCATCATTTGAACCTTTGAAAGGATATATCTCCTCATAATATCTACTGTCATGTGTTACATAGCCACCACTTCGAAGTAATAAAATTCTTGGTTCGTCAAATTTGCTTAACTCTTTAGCCACAATATCAAAGTAAGCACTTCCGCCAGCACTTATTATAAATTCATAGCTTGACTTATATAAATAAATTCTCTTTGCCGCCTCAACAATTTTTTTACAAAAATCCGTTACAGAATTCTCTCCCTGCTCTGTTCTAGCAGCATTTGGAACCGCTCCTTCAAAACCAGTTACCCCTCTTAAATTTAACCGATCATCCTCTGAAATATTTTTAGCAATAGCTACTGCTAAATCCAAATCTCTCACTCCACCCCTACCCATGTCAGTTCCAATTTCAATAAATAAATTTTGCTTTCCATTACTTGGAGTATGCTTTTTAATAATATCTAAACCTGCTAGTGAATCCACATAAAATATAATTTCTGCTTTGTTTTTGGCATTCAGAATAGATATTGCTTCAATGGCTGCAGGGTCTAGTATTTCATTTGCAATAATAAGTTTTTTGAAACCATAGTTTCTAAATATTTCAGCTTGCCAAAAATTTGCAATTGTTAGCGCATATGCACCTGCACTTACCTGCATCTGCGCAATTTGAGGTGACATAGTAGTTTTTACATGTGGAGCTAGTTCTGCGCCAACTGATTTACAAAATCGAGCCATTCGATCAATATTTTGCTTTAAAGCAGTTTCTTTTAAAACCATGATTGGAAATTGAAATCTAGAAGAGAAAATATTTGGTTTTGTCCTTAAAAATTTATCTATTGCTTTTCCATAGGAATCTAGCGGAAATCCTTTACTAGAGATCTCGATAGCTTTTTTACCAAGATTATGCTTCATCACGCAACGGTATCAAAGATATTAGATTGCGGGAAAATTAACTGCTAAAAGTTAATACAGATGCAGGATTTGAAATAAATAGCTTATTAAGTTGCTCCTGAGAAACACCTAGGTCTACAAGTTTTTTGCTCCACCCAGAATATAGCCAACTTAATCCTGGAGTACCCCCTAAAGAATTCCATAAAGATCTTCTGGCCCCGTCAGTGCCCAGCATTATTTGACTGACGAAGCCAGCATTAATCATTGCAACTGTTAGTTGCGCACTCTGAGGTTTAACTTCAGTTCCCTGTCGCAATGATTGGTCATATTCAACGTTAATTCCAGAACTTAAAATCTCCTGGTGATAGCCATGGTCATTTTCTTTATCGGTATGAGAGAGAGTTACTCTACTTAAATTAATACCTAGTCTATTAAATAAATTAATTTGCTCCAATGCTCCCGTGCCATGCTCGCAGTGAGAAATAATTGGAGCACCTGTTTTATTAATTGCAATAGCTGCTGCTTCAAATAATTTAAATTCACGATCTTTTATTTTAGGCCCTGAAGTAGAGACTTTAATAATTCCAGCTTTAACATCGGTATTATCCATACCATATTCTATTTCGTTTATAAATAGTTGAGCAAGTTGCTCTGAATTGAGTTTTTCAATCTCATCATCTTGATTGTAATAACGATCATGATGTAGCCCAGTTGTCGCAATAATATTTATTCCAGTTTCCACTGATATTTTTTTCAACTTTTGCGCATTTCTTCCTGCACCAGTTGGCATACAATCAACCATACTTTGTACTCCAACTTTTTTACACAATAAAACCTCCGAAATAGCCTCTTCTACACTTGACAGGAAAATATGCTCGAAATTCTTTTTTACTATTTCTGACTCAATTATTAAGTGCTCATGCATGTAAGTAACGCCAAGTTTTTCTGGTGGAATATCACCTAATACAGTTCTTATCTTTGAGTTCATTACATCGGCGTTTCTAAAATTGCTCCAGTATCTACAATTTTTTTACGAATTTCTGAAAAACTAACCGATCTAATTTCTTTTTTAGTTGTAAGTGCAACAGAGCCCGCCACCCCAGCTGCAACTCCCATTGCCATACATTGCGCCATTGATCTGATTGAGGCGTGAGCATCATGCGTTGCCGAAAAACACCTACCAATAACCATGGTATTTATGCTGTCTTTAACTATTAATGAGCGAAGTGGGATTCCAACTGCTGATCCAACCGGCAAGTAAATCCAATTTGTACCATCACCGCTATGGTGATCCTCAATTGGTGCACCACATAATCCAATTTGGTCATCAAACTGTTTAGCTTCAACAACATCTTCTTTTGTAACACGGTAGTCACCATAAACTCGTCTAGTCTCACGAACTCCAATTAAGGTTGAAAATCCATAAATAGAGGAATTTTTATACCCTGGAACTTTATCAACTAGGAATCTTGCATACTCAGCAGCTTGCTTTCGACCAGCTATTTCAGAGTCTGTAAGAAAAAATGGATCATCTAATACTGATTCTACTTCGCCTTTATTATTCTTACGAACCGAATCTAATCTAGTCATAACAGTAGCAGTGGTATTTGCTACTGGTGTTATATGGTCTGAGCCTTCCTTGCGGGGCAATTCATAACCATCATCTGTAGCTTCCTGCATTAGTTGATGCAGTTGTTCTTTTTTAATTTTTCCCCGCTCTACTAAATCCACATTTACCATTTTAAAGGTTGTAGTAAGAGTCTGTGCTGGTGCTATTTCCCCAGCTTTCTCATATCCAAAGCCAGCAAAATTAGAAAGATCAGCATCTCCAGTTGCATCAATAAAAAAATCTCCAGTTACCGAGCATAATCCTGCTCGAGTTGCAAGAATTAACTCTTGAACTCTGCCATCTATGACTTTTACTTGTTGTAAAAGTGAGTGCAATAAGATCTTTGCGCCAGATTTTACTATTAATGATTCCCAAACAACCTTTAGGTGCTCTGGGTTATAAGTTACTCCAGTACCAGCACCATAGGTATTTGGTCTTTGAATCATCGAACCAAATTTTTTTAACTCATTTACAACATCATCTGGAATGCCACCGACTATTTTTTTTGCTTTTTCCCCTGGCGTATAAAATCCATAAAAGGTATCAAGTACTGCAGTACTGGTTCCGCCGACAAATGGGAGTCGATCAATAACTAAAACTTTACTACCAGCCCTAGCTGCTGCGATTGCTGCACAAGCCCCTGCAGAGCCAGCACCCATGACGATTAGGTCGAAATGGCCCAGTGATCGATTTGGCATTGCTACCCCCTTTTCAGAGCATAGCCCAAATGTCTATACTACTTTAAACTATTTCTAATCTTTGGAGGAACTGTGAAATCACATCGCATAACAATGCTAGGTACTGGCCTAATTGCTGACTTCTACACAATGACATTACATGGTCAGCGAAATCGGGATTCTGTTGCCGTTGTTTACTCTCGATCTAAAGAGCGTGGTGACACCTTTGCAAAGCGATGGAATATTCCAACTTATACAACAAGTATTGAAGAAGCAATTAATCATCCAGATACGGATGTAATTATCGTTGCACTACCAAATCATATGCATGAAGAAGCCATTACACTCGCTGCAAAAGCTGGCAAGGCAATTCTGTGTACTAAACCTTTAGCAAGAAATGCCGCAGAAGCAAAGAGAATCTTAGACACAGTAGAAAAAGCTGGTGTATTTGCTGGTTACTTAGAAGATCTTTGCTACACACCAAAGACTTTAAAAGCCGTTAAGTCAGTACAAAGTGGCGCAGTTGGTGATGTTCTTTGGGTTAGATCAAGGGAGACTCACCCTGGACCTCATAGTGCCTGGTTCTGGGATGACAAACAAGCTGGTGGTGGTTGCATAGTCGACCTTGGTTGTCACTGTATTGAAATTATTCGAAATTTTGTTGGCAAAGGAAATCGCCCAGTTGAAGTATTGTGCTGGAAAGACACATTAGTTCACCCAATTAATGCCGAAGATAATGCGATCGCATTAATTAAATTCGAATCTGGTGCTATCGGTCAATTTGAGGTTTCTTGGACTTTTCGTGGTGGTATGGACTTACGTGATGAAGTGGCTGGAACTCATGGAACTATCTGGATGAATCATTTCCTACGCACAGGGTTTGAGATGTTCACTGCTGCTGAAGGTAATTCATATATTGCAGAAAAAGCAGAATCTTCAACTGGCTGGCTATTCCCAGTTGGGGACGAGGTTGCAGAGCTTGGTTATGTGGACATGTTCACAGACATGTTTAATTCAATGGAAAGCAAAAAGGATCCGATGGAAACTTTCTATGACGGATATGTTGTTAATGCAATTATGGATGCTTGCTTTAAGTCAGCTGAAGCTCATGCCTGGGTTCCAGTTGAACTTGATTGGCGTGGTGGAAAAACAGAGCGAATCCAAAATAAGCCTTCAATGTTTGAAGGTCAGGTAATTATTAAGCAAGAAACATTGCCAGATGGTCGCGTTAAATTGATCCTAAAAGATCCGAAAACAAACGAGTTTAGTGATCGAGTTGTTGCAACTGTAAACGCTTAAGGCTTTTACAAACTCATTGGGAGTAGGGCAGCAATTTGATTGCGAGCAATCAAAAAGCCCTGCTTAACTTTTTCATTTGTGCCTTCAAATCTGCGATCTTCATGTTCAATACAAAGCACTCCGTCATAACCAACCTGAGATAAAGTAGCAACAAAGTTAGCCCAATTAACCTCGCCATATCCTGGCAGTCTTGGTCTTTGCCAACCAATTCCAGCTGACATGATTCCATTGTTATATAAGCCTTCTCGATCAATTTCCATGTCTTTCACGTGTGTGTGATAAATACGAGAGGCAAACTCACGAATAACTCTCTCAGTATCAATCATCTGCCAAATTAAATGAGATGGATCAAGATTTAAACCAACTGTTGGTCCAAACTTATCAAACATTTCTCGCCAGATTCTTGGTGAATATGCCACGTTATGTCCGCTTGGCCATTCATCTTTACTAAATATCATTGGACAATTTTCAATTGCAATTTTTACATTACTATCAGTTGCTACTTTTACAATATCTGGCCAAACTTTTTGAGCATCCGCCCAGTTTTCATCTTGTGTTTTTGACGCGTCTGCTCCAATAAAAGTACTGACTACTGGAACTCCCATTACACCTGCTGCCTTAATCACCTTCTTAGTATGCTCATTAACTAATTTTCGCTGCTCAGGATCTGGATGCAAATTATTTGGATAATAGCCTAGGGCTGACATTTCAATCTTGCGCTGCTTTAATTGGCCGACAATTTCCTGGCCTCGGTCTTTGCTTAAATCTTCAACTTCGATATGGGTAATACCGGCATATCTGCGGTTAACACCAGAACTTTTAGGCCAACAACAAACCTCTAACATCTCGAACTTTTCAGATGCTGCCCATTCAGCAATTTCTAGCAGTGGAACATCCGGTAGTGGTGCTGTTAGTAGTCCTAGCTTCATTTTTTTCTCCCTTTACTGTCCTAGATTAACTATCTTTTAACTTTAACCCAAGAGGATTTTTGTGAACTTTCTGCAATTGCATCTGTTATTTGCAGGCTACGCACGCCGTCAGCAAAGGTTGGGTAGGTAGCAGACCTACTTTCAGATTCAATATCTGCGTAAACTCTCTCAAATAATCCTCGAAAAGTTTCAGAAAATCCTTCGATATGCCCACCTGGATAAAATGAAATTTTGGCCGCACTTGGTGAAAGCATGCTTAGGTCTCTTTGCAGAAGCTCATTTGCTTTTCCTCTATGTCCAATCCAAAGCTGTTCAGGATTTTCGGAATCAAATGCAAGTGAGCCATCTGGTCCAGAAATTTCCCAATTAATGGAGTTTTTACGCCCTGATGAAATTTGTGAAATAGAAATGGTTGCTCTAGCACCGTTGGTAAATCGAATTAAGACACCAGCGGCATCATCTGATGACATCTTTACGCTCTCGCGTTTAGAAGATGTGTCGATAGTAAAAGTTTGAACCGGACCAGTTGGTTTCTGTCTCGTTTTTACCAAAGTATGTAGCTCGGCCATTACCTCTGAGATCTCTAATCCGCTAACAAAGCCAATCTGATCAATTAAGTGTGAACCTATGTCAGCTACTGCGCGTAATTCCCCTGCTTGCTCTGCTTCAAGTCGCCAGTTCCAATCAGTTTCAAGTGTCAACCAGTCTTGATGGTAGTGACCTTTAATATATCTTGGAACGCCAATTAAATCTGATTTTACAAGTGATCTTGCTTCATGAACCATCGGATAAAATCTAGTGTTAAAGCAAGTTGCATTAACTAAACCAGTTTTATCAGCTAGATTTACTAAATCAATTCCTTCTTTTGCTGTCAGTGCTAATGGCTTTTCACAAATCACATGTTTACCAGCAGCCATTAATTCTTTAACTTGCGGATAATGAAGAGCATTGGGTGAAGTAACGTGAACAACTGTTACATCTTTATCACCGCAAATTTCCTGAACAGACTTATATTGGGTGCTAACAGATAGATTTTCAGCCCCTCGCTTAGTGCTTTCAGCACTTCCAGATAGGACTCCTTTAACACTTACACCAGTTCTACGGATTGATTCAACATGGACTGTTCCAATAAATCCAGTGCCTATTACCGCCACTGTATTAATTTTCATTACGCTCCTTCAGATATTTTTGCATATATCCAAGCAAGAGTTAATACAATTGCCCCATAAATCATTTGCTTCACAGCTTCAGAAGAATTAAGCGTGGTTAATAATGATGAAAGTGAGGTAAGAATTAATGTGCCCATCATTGTTCCCTTATAATTACCAATTCCACCCATTATTGAAGTACCACCTATTACCACAGCTGCAATGGATGGAAGCAAGAAGGAATTAGCTAAACTTAGTGCGACTGCACCAGATTGGCCCCCAAGTAAAATTCCACCCATACCACCTAAAATTGCACAAAGAATATATGCGGTTGTTTGGACTTGCCATACCTTCACGCCAGCAAGCCGAGCGGCTCTAGCATTATCACCTACTGCATAAATTAATCGACCTAGTCCAGTTTTAATAAGTATAAATAAAACAACTGCACTTATTAATGCCCAGATAAAAAATGGCCAAGTGAGGGTGTCAATTATGGAAACAAAAACTGGCCAAGATCTTGGGTCAGCACTAACTGATTCGCTAACCCAACTGCTAGTATCAATAATCGATGCTGTACTTAATGTGATTAGCAGATCAGGAACCGTTGAACTTCCCCGTAAGAAAGTAGTAACACCTACTGTAAATACTCCTATTAATACTGCATTCATTCCTAGGGTCATAATTAGTGGATTCATTCCAAGTAGCCCCACTGCTAACCCATTTATTGCACCTATGACTACGCAATACAAAAGAGCCAGCGACAGAGCTATAGGTAGACCAGAAGATGATTTAACACTAACTATAAAAGCAGCACCTGTTGCAATCATTGCAAGTGATAAATCAATACCACCGGTTAGCATGCAAATAGTTTGACCTGCCGCAAGTAAACCCAAGGCAGCTGCCAAATAGAAAATATTACCTATTGCTGGAATAGAAAAATTGTAAGGATCTAATAATCCAGTGACTATATAAAGAATAAATAGAATTCCAAAAAGTGAGAGCATAGATTTTGATATACGACTTTCATCTAACACCTTAAAACTTCTCATTTTTTACCCGCAGTCCGCTTACGAAGTAAGCCTCCAAATAAAACAACAAATATGGTCAATGCACCTGTAATAATCTGACTGTAAGCAGGATCTATTCCGTATGCTAATAAAATTGTTGGAATAAAAAAAAGTATTAAGGCTGCTAGTGCTGGTCCAACTAGTCCACCAACTCCCCCTGATAGCGCCACTCCACCTAATACTGCACCAGCTACTGAATTTAGAGTTGCTGTGTTACTTATATTCGCAAATGGACTAGAGCTCAATGTGATACCAGTAAGAACTAGGCCTGATAAACCAGCAAATAGCCCACCAATGGCATAAAGCTTAATTTTAGTAAGTTTTACATTAACACCAGATAAAAATGCTGCCTCTTTGCTAGATCCAATTGCATACATTGAGATACCAAGTTTGCTTCGGTATAGCGGAATCCAAATTAAAATAATTGGCAAGATTAACCATATTAAAGGCGGGATAAAGTTTGGAACTTTTCCAGAGACCAAATCAGCAAACTGCTGGTTTACACCTCCACCTGGTTGAGGCATCACATACATTGCCACACCAACTAATAGAAAACTTGTTGCTAAAGTCACCACAATATCTGCGATTCCTGAAACTGCGATAATCCAGCCGATTAATGCGCCAATTAACATTCCAACTAATATAAAAACTATTGCTAAAACAACGGATTCAGTAAATGTTGTGTCTTGCATATATCTAGCTGATAAGCAATTAATTAATACAGCCTCTGCTCCGATGGCAAGATTTATACCACCACCAATAATTATTATTGCTTGGCCCATTGATAGCAAAGCAATAGGTAGTATTCCTAGAACAAATGTCCTTGCTTCATATGCACCAAATTGTGGAAGTTGACTTATGCGCCAAATTCCAAGCACTAATGCAAGTAGAATTATTGCTAAATTCCAACTTTGCCGTTTTAGTTGAATTACATTCATTTTGCAACCAAAATTCCATGAGCAGCATTCATCAAATTTTCTTCACTACATAAATCAATTGATAAATCTGCTTGCACCTTACCTTCATAAATTACTATTGCTCGATCGCATACCATTTGAATTTCACGTAATTCAGATGTAAACAACAAAACAGACTTACCTTGGTCCGCAAATTTTCTAATTAAATCATAAATTTGCTGTTTAGTTCCCACATCAATGCCACGAGTTGGGTCAAAACAAAGTAATAAATCAAAGCCGGTTGTAACCCATCTACCAATAGTTACTTTTTGTTGATTTCCACCAGAAAGCCTTTTAACTTGCGATTTAGCTCTAGTATCAATTTGCAGACTAGAAATAGCATCATCCACCTGATTCTCTTCACTCTTGGTGTTTATCATGCCCCATTTTGAAATTCCTCTAAATCTAGTTAGTGCTAAATTTTCTCGAATCGAACGTTGGGGCATTAGAGCTGATTTTCGATCTCCTGGGACATATGAAATACCCATTGATATTGCATCTCTTGGATGATTCAAAGTTACTTTCTTGTTATTTACAAAAATCTCGCCTGTCTCTAATTTTGATTCACCGGCAAGGATTTCAAATAATAAATCTTGCCCTTGTCCTTCAAGTGCTGCAACCCCAAGCACCTCACCTTTTCTAATTTGAAAACTTAAATCTTTTAGATATTTACCTGCTGAAATCGATTTTGCCTCTAGAAATACTGAATTGCTCCTATCTATTTTTTTGCTATCACTTAATTTATTTGAAACCTTGTTCTTATCACCAAGCATTGCTGCAACTATTCGTTCTTCACTTCCGCGAGATGCGGCAAATGTGTCTACATTTATGCCATCTCTTAAAACTGTTGCGCGATCACAGATTTCTTCAATTTCAGCTAAGCGGTGTGATATAAAAATGACTGACTTTCCCTTATTTTTTTGAGAATTCATGATTGAAATAACTTTTTCAGCTAAATCAACCGGCAAAGCTGCGGTAATTTCATCTAATATCAATAGTTCAGGATCATGGGATAAGGCCCTAGCTAAATCAATCATTCGAAGTAGGGGTAGTTCAATATTCACTGCAACCTCATTTAAGTTTACATTTAGCCCCATTGCGGATAATTCAGTTATAAATCTCTTTTCATCCGTTCCAGTTAAGGCTAGATTGCGCTGAATAGATAGATCAGGAATTAAAGCTGGGTCTTGAAATACTGGGGCAATACCGTTTTTTCTTGCATCATCCGGTGATGAAAAACCTACTGGCTTTCCGTTAAGTGAAATGCTGCCACTGTTGCCGCTGATTACTCCAGTTAATATTTTTACAAGTGTAGATTTCCCGGCGCCATTCGCACCGAGTAAGGCATGTATTTCTCCGGACAAAACTTCAAAATTTGCATTCTTCAATGCTAAAACTGGCCCATAAGACTTCTCCAAGCTCTCTATTTTTAAGAGCGAAGATTGACCAGACACTCAAATCCCCAAACTTCTCGTATTTTAAACTTTAAGGCTTGAGGTTTCCCCCAAGCCTTAAAGTAATTACTTTCTTACCGTAAACAGTTAATTACTTAACTATTAACGACCTCCGTCATTAGAGTCTTGTGGAGCCTTGCAACGGAATAGCTGTGCTGGTGTAAATGTGGTGTAACCAGGCAGTGACAGAGTTGATGAGAATGTTGCTTCTTGTGTTGGTACATAACGAGAAGCAAGATTTTTCTTATTTTTCTTAACGGTTAGCGCCTTTGGCTTTAGCAAGTTAGTTGCAGGAACCATCTTGCCATCTAGCAAGTCAACTGCAACCTTAAGTGCTGCTCCGCCAACAATCGCTGGGTTTGGCACAACAATTCCAACAAATCCCTTAGATGTAAGAGTATTTGATAGACGAATGAACTCATTGTTATCGGAGCCAACTACTGGGATGTACTTATTCTTGAGCTTCTTTCCCATAGCAGTCACGACGTTGTAATCGATACCTGATGTCCATACACCTTGGAACTTACCTGGTACCAGTAATTGGTTGGCAAGAGTTCCACCAGTTGCCCAGTCCCAGTTGGTAAATACTTCTTTTGTAATTTTTACTTTTGGATACTTCGCGACAACTTCTCTGAAGCCCTTGTCACGGTCAGTATCTGCACCAGCACCTGAAGCACCACGCATGTAAAGAATATTTCCTTTGCCACCCATTGCCTTGATAAGCGCTTTTGCACCTACACGGCCATAAGCAACTTGGTCATTAGCAACAAATGTTGTATTTGGTGCAGTTGTTGAGTTATCAACAGTAATAACCTTGATACCAGCAGCTACTGCTTCAGCAATTGCTGCGTTATTAGCTGATGGATCACCTGAGTTAACAATAATTGCGTTAACACCCTGTGTTTTTAAGGTACGGATATCAGCTGATTGACCAGCTGCATCTGTGTTACGCGATAGAACAGTTACGCTAGCAACTTTTCCTGAAAGTGTTGCTTCAGCTTTAATTGCGCAAACCATTGTTTCGCGCCATGAGTTTCCAGCCCAGCTATTACTTACACCAATTTTGTAATTATTAGCTTGCGCAGGTGCGGCAAATACCGCAGCGCCAGCCATAAGTGTGATTGATGTAGCAACTGCTAAGCCAGCTTTTACGTGTTTTGTACTTAGGTTCATTGCTTTCCTTCCATTTCGATAGTCGATCGACTTCGTGCTTAATCCTTAACTATTTAGCTAAGAACTACAACCTTTTTTTCATTTTGATACCAAATTGATATATACCCGAGGGTAAATATCTCGATTAACCGCCCTCTACCCTAGGAGAAGTAGATCCGGTTAGTCGAGATGAGAGGCGCCGAGCATGTTCGGCGTAGGCGGCATCAAAGAGTCTCTTGCTCTCAGCTTCACCTACCACAGCAGAGCTAGTTATGACTGGTGGAATAAATCCGGCTGCAACTAATTTTTGAGCAACCTGAACCTTTATTTCATTAGCAACAGCGACTTCAGTAATTGTTGAACCAGGACCAACAGGTGTTTTCATTCCTGGGATAGAAATTAGAGCATCTCCTACTGGAACCATTAGATCAATAACTAGATCTGCGTTATCAGAAAGTGTGGTGCCAGATGAGTGAGTAGGTTTCCCAACTTTATTACTTGCCATAGATGTAACTGCTATAACTTTAATACCACGTGCTCTAGCACCTTGTGCCATTTCAATTGGGACTGCAGCTTTCCCACCAACACTAAAAACAATTAAAATATCATTTTTATTAAATTGCCAATTTTTCAAAATCTCTTCCGCAAATCCCTCAACTCGCTCAATAAACATTGCTTGTCGTTGTCCATTTGATCCAACAACTTGGGTATGAAAAGTCATTGATAGTTCTGCCATTGGGTTAAAACCAGGGTATGAGCCATACCTAGGAAACATTTCTTCTAATGGTATTCGTGAGTGACCACAGCCAAATAAATGCACAACTCCATCGGCTAAAATTGAATCAGCGCACCATTTTGCAGCTTGCGCGATGTTTGCGCCCTCTTGTTTTGCTAAATCTTCTAACAACTTAACAGCGCTTTTACCCCAGGCACCTGCGAGCGCAGCAGTATCTGACATGCCGGCCCCCTTACCTTTGTAGTAATGAACTGATACCTTGATACTTTAAATGTCTATACCAATTCTAAAGAGAAGGTAGTCCAATCGTGCGGGCAGGTCAAGGTAAGGGTAGTGAGAAATCAGCCTTGCGTTACCAAGAGATTGAGGCTTGGCTTCGAGAAATCATCCTTACTGGTCGTCCTGGCCAAGCACTGCCATCTGAAGTTGAGATAGCCGCTAACTTTGATGTGAGTCGAATGACTGCTCGACAGGCAGTTTTAAATTTAATGCGAGAAGGTTTAGTTGATCGCAGGCGAGGTGCTGGCACATTTATTGCCAAAAACCCGCTACATCGTAGAGAAGGTGTGCTGCTCTCTTTCTCAGAAGATATGAAACGACGAGGACTTAAACCCTCTTCGATCATGGTCTCTGGCAAAAAAGAAATTGCTACAAGTGAAGATAGAAATGCACTTGGATTAAAAGATCCTTCTTCAGTAATTGTTATCAAAAGAATCAGACTCGCTGATGGCACACCATTAGCTCTTGAACGAGTTGCTCTACTTGCCCAATGTTTTGCTGTGTTAGATGAGGATTTAGAGAATGGATCACTTCATGCTGGATTGCGAAAGATTGGATTTCAACCAACTCTGGCTAGTGGCTGGCTTAAGGCTCGACTTGCAACTACTCAGGAGGCAAGAAAGTTAGATCTACCCTCAAAGTCTCCCCTGTTAGTTGAAACTAGAGTTATTGAAGATCAAAATGGGGTTGCGATTGAATATACGGAGACTGCTTATGCCGCAAACCGTTATGTTGTTGACATTAAACTTAATTGCGCACCAGCTGTAATAGCGCCATTTAGTGCCGCACCAATAGCACCAGCATAAAATCCTAAGGTTGCTGGAACAATATTCACCGCTGAACTTGGATATATTTTTGCTTGAAGCGCCATTTGTTGACGGATTTCATTTAATAAAATATCACCAGATTGTGCTACACCACCGCCGATAATTATTGTGTCTGGGGCTAGTACAACCATTATGTTTGTCAGCGCAATTGAGATCCAATAACCAACCTCTTTAAATGCAGCTAAAGCCTTAGCATCACCTGCAACAGCTTTTTTATATGCCTCCTCAGAGGTAGTAGTACCAGCAAATTTGGCAATTGCGGCAGAGTTAGTAAGTGTTTCAGCGCATCCTCTGCCACCACAACCACAAAGTGGTCCATCTGGTTTAACAATTTGATGTGCTATTTCTCCTGCACCGCCAGTAGAACCCATATGAATTTTTCCTTCAATTACAACGCCGCCACCAACTCCAGTACCAATAACATAACAAGCAACTGTTTTCTTACCATTAGCTGCTCCCATAATTGCCTCTGCCAAAGTAAATGCACGGGCATCATTTATTAATGCTGTAGGTAATTTAGTAGCAGCAGCAACCGGAGCTAGAGCTTGAAAACCCTTCCAAGGCCCAGGCAGATTAGGAAACAAAACAATAGTACCATCGGCATTATTAAAAACTCCTGGAACTGCAACACCTACGCCAGCTAAATCAGGAAATTCTACAAAATTATCTTTTGCTAATTTTGCAAGTCTACTTACTACATGAGCAGGTCCACCCTCAGCTTCAGTTAGCTGATCATCTTTTTTTATTATTTGCCACTTATTATCTATTTTCTCAATTACAGCAACTTTTATATTTGTACCGCCCAGATCTAAGCCAAGATATTTAGTCACGGCCAAATCTTTCTACATATTCATCAAGCATAATTGATGTTGTTGTGGCACCACTACGAGAAATTCCGGCATCTAAATACTCCATGAGCACATCAAGTGTTCGAACACCGCCGGCACTTTTAATTTTCATCCTAGGCGAAACACTACTACGCATTAACTTGATATCAGCAATTGTTGCCCCCGTTGGAGCGTATCCTGTTGAGGTTTTTACATAATCAGCTCCAGCAGCCTCAGTAAGTTTGCAAGCAGTAACTTTTTCACTCTCAGTTAAATAGGCATTTTCTAAAATAACCTTAACAGCTTTACCACTTGCTGCATTTACGACAGCGGCAATATCATCTTGGACCTCTTTGTGAAGTCCAGACTTAAGCAATCCAATATTAAGCACCACATCTATTTCGGTAGCACCATCTGCAATCGCTTGCTTAGTCTCAAATACTTTTGTTTGAGTAGTTGATGAGCCGTGTGGAAAGCCAACTACAGTTCCAATTTCGACATCAGTTCCTTTAAGTAAATCAGCACAAAACTTTACATCAGCTGGCTTACAACAAACTGAAGCAACATCATACTTTTTCGCAATCTCACATCCAGTCTTAACTTCATCCCTAGTCATCTCAGGTTTAAGTAGGGAATGATCAATTGTCTTTGCTATTTGCTTTAATGAGTATTTTGTATGTGCCATTTATTTCTCCTCTATTTTTTAAACACCAGAGACAGTGGACCATCCGCCGTCAATTTCTAAAATTTGACCAGTCACTGCTGAATTCTCAATTAAATAGATATAGCCAGCTACAACATTATCAATTGGCAATTGCTCACCAATTAATGGTTGCTTTCGACTTGTAAATTCTTTAATTATTAGATTTGCTGCTGCCCTTACCGACATTGGGGTGGCAACTAGACTAGGAGATACTGCATTAACTCTAATTTTCTTATCTAAATAACTGCTAGCAAGGGTTACTACTAAAGTATTTATTGCTCCTTTAGATGCAGCATATGCATGTGTTTTAAAATGCTCTGGCGATGGTGAGTTAGCTAGAGTTGATGAGGTTAAAGTAAGAGAGCCGGGGCCATTTAAATTAAAATACTTAATTGCTTCTCGTGCCGTTAAAAAAGCTGTTGTTAAATTCAATTCTAAAGTTTTATCCCAGGCAGATTTAGTAATTTCTTCAATCCCACCATCGCCAAAAGACCTACCCGAGCCACCGACAATTGAAACTACATGGTCTAGGCCATTTAGTTTTGCAATTGCTTGCGCAAAAGCTGATTCGACTTGTGACTCATTTCTTAAATCAATCGAATTAAACCCCACAATATTTGAGCACTCTTTTACTAATGATGCAGAGTCTGCTTCTTCACCACCTAAAAGATAGATTTCATAATTACGCTGATCTAGGGCTCTAGCAAGGCCTGCTGCAATTCCCCGACTACCTGTAATGATGGCTCTTTTACCCATTTAGAAAGGGTATCTAAAAAGTTCTAAGTTGTCTATACAACTAATATGATCGATATCGCTGGAAATCCTGTATTTGAGTTTTAATTAAATTGTAAAGGTATTTTTACTATTGTTTAATTGAATTAAATTTCTATAATAACATCAGCGCTAGCAACTGTTGTTTGAACTAATTCTGCATTAATTTCATCACTACCATGCGCCCACTTATGGGCAGATTGTGGATCTTTTCCAAACATCTCATGGCGCTTAGTTAATCTTTCAAGTCGTAATTCATCATTGACTTTTATATACCAAACTTCAGATAACTCCTTTTTAACCGATTCCCAGCCGCCTTTTTCTAATAGTAAGTAGTTTCCCTCTGTAATAACTAAGCGAGTATTTTTAAGTATAACTCCATCTGCTGCATAAGACTCTTCAATCTCGCGATGAAAAATCGGGTAGTAAATATCTTTCTCTATATTGAGATTAATTCGGCGAAGTAAGTTTACAAATCCATCAGAATCAAATGTATTAAAAGCACCTTTTATAGCAGATAAATTTAGGCGTTGTAATTGCTTATTGCTTAAGTGAAATCCATCCATTGGTACTACAGCAGTGAAATCTTGTTCTAGATTATTAATTAAATAAGAGGTAAGTGTAGATTTTCCAGCTCCAGGTTTTCCAATTACACCAATTAATACACGTTTTTTGCCTGACGCTAGCTTTTTAGCCCTAGCCAGGGCTTGGTCTAAGCTAGTTAGTAATTCAGGCATAGAAAATTATAATTTTAATTCTTGCGAGCTGTAATAATCTTATTCTCAATATACTCTCTTGCTGATTTTGCCATAGATTTATTATCAGTCCATAAGTTTCGCCAAATTCCGAGCGTGCTAGATAGATCAGGTGAAACTACTGTGGAGGAGAATGATTCAAATGTGATTGTTCCTTTATAACCAATTTTAGCCAAGGCACCAAAGAATGAATCAAAATCTATATTTCCACTACCAAGAGGTCCACGATGGCTTGCACCAATATGCACATATCCCAACTGCTTTCCGGCCTCTAAAACTGGTGAAACTAAA